>DOIS01000035.1 GCA_003511785.1 Paracoccaceae bacterium | reverse complement strand
TGTAAAGAACTTTTTAAGAACATTTGAGAACATCAGGGAACGTGTAGGAACATTCCGGCGCGCCGTCCGACGGTGCCGCCCGACCGGGCGCTAGCCGACCGCGATCAACCGGATCGCCCTGTCCTGCCGCATCAGCCACAGAAGCCCCCGCGCCGCCCGGCCCCGCGCGCCCTCCAGCGTGGGGTCGGCGGCCAGGAGCGCGCGCGCATCGCTCTGCGCGACCTGCATCAAGGCCACCTGCCGCTCGATATCGGCCACCTGGAAGCGCGGCAGGCCGGATTGCGCCGTGCCCAGCACGTCGCCCGCCCCGCGCATCTCCAGGTCGGTCTCGGCGATGCGGAACCCGTCCTCGGTCTCGCGCAGAACCTCCAGCCGCCGCCGCCCGCTTTCAGACAGCGGCGGCTGGTAAAGCAGCAGGCAGGTCGATTCGGCTTCGCCGCGCCCGACCCGCCCGCGCAACTGGTGCAGCTGCGCCAGGCCGAAGATCTCGGCCCGCTCGATCACCATGATCGAGGCATCGGGCACGTTCACGCCGACCTCGATCACCGTCGTGGCGACGAGAATCCGGGTCTCGCCGGAAACGAACCGCGCCATCGCCGCGTCCTTCTCGGCCGGCGGCATCTGGCCGTGGACCAGCCCGACCACCCCCTCGCCCAGCGTGGCGCGCAAATGCTTGAAACGCGTCTCGGCCGCGGTCAGGTCGCTGACCTCGCTTTCGTCCACCAGCGGACAGACCCAGTAGCATTGCCGCCCCTCGGCGATGGCGCGGCGCATGTGGTCCACCACCTCCTCCATCCGCGCGGTCGAGACCACGGCGGTCTTGACCGGCTTGCGCCCGGGCGGCTTCTCGTCCAGCACCGAGATGTCCATGTCGCCATATTGCGCGAGCGACAGCGAGCGCGGGATCGGCGTGGCGGTCATCACCAGCACATCCGCCCGCACCCCCTTCTCGGCCAGTTCCAGCCGCTGGCGCACGCCGAACCGGTGCTGCTCGTCCACGATGGCCAGGCGCAGATCCTGGAACGCCACGTCCTCCTGGAACACCGCATGGGTGCCGACCAGCACATGAATGTCGCCCCGTGCCAGCGCGGCGAGCTTGGCCGCGCGCTCGGCCCCCTTGTCGCGCCCGGTCAGGATCTCGACCACCACGCCCGCCTCCTCGGCCAATGGCGCCAGGGCTTCCAGGTGCTGGCGCGCGAGGATCTCGGTGGGCGCCATCATCACCCCCTGCCCGCCCGCCTCGACCGCAACCAGAAGCGCCATGAAGGCCACCAGCGTCTTGCCCGCGCCCACGTCCCCCTGAAGCAGCCGGTTCATCCGGTTGGGCCGGGCCATGTCGGCGGCGATCTCCTGCATGGCGCGGGTCTGGGCGCCGGTGGGATCGTAGGGCAGCGCGGCCAGCACGCGGGCCTGCAACCGGCCCGTCGCATGGGTTTCGCGCCCCTTGGCACGGCGCTCGCGGGCGCGCGCGATCGCCAGCGTCAGCTGGTGCGCCATCAACTCGTCATAGGCCAGCCGCTCGCGCGCGGGCGCGGTCAGCGCCACGTCGTCCGGCCCTTCCGGCGCGTGTGCGGCGCGCAGCGCCTCGGCCCAGCCGGGCCAGCCCTGGCGCGCCTTCTGCTCGGGGTCGATCCAGTCCTCCAAATCGGGCGCGCGGGCCAGCGCGCTCTGCGCGGCCTTGAACATGGTTTTCTGCGTGACCCCCCGGGTCAGGTGATAGACCGGCTCGAAATCGGGAATGTCACCCGCCTCGGCCAGGGGCAGGACATGATCGGGATGGACCATCTGCGCCATCCCGTCGAACAGCTCGATCTTGCCCGACACCACCCGCCGCGACCCCTGCGGCAGGATGCGCGCCAGATAGCTGTCGCGGGCGTGGAAGAAGACCAGTTCGAAATCGGCCTGCGCGTCCTCCACGTGGATGCGATAGGCCCCGCCCCGCCGCGATGGCGGACGATGCGCGCCCACGGTGATCTCGACCGTCAGGGTCGAGGGGAACGCGGCCCCCCGGATGGTGTCGCGCCGCCGCCGGTCGATCACCGCATAGGGCAACGAGAACAGCATGTCGCGCGGCGCCTCGATCCCGACGCCTTGCAGCAGCTTGGCGGTCTTGGGGCCGACCCCTTCCAGCGTCTCGATATCCGCAAAGAGCGGGAAGAGCGCGGGCGGGCGCCCGCTCATGCGCCGATCAGCGCGAGCCACGCGTCCTCGTCGATGGTCTCGACGCCCAGCTCGGCGGCCTTCTTCGCCTTGGAACCCGCCCCGGGCCCGGCCACAAGCAGGTCGGTCTTGGCGCTGACCGAGCCCGAGACCTTGGCCCCCAGCGCCTCGGCGCGCGCCTTGGCCTCGGCCCGGGTCATCTTCTCCAGCGTTCCGGTGAAGACCACGGTCTTGCCCGCCACCGGGCTGCCCTCGGTGTCCGGCGCGGTGGCCTCCTCGATCTCGAGATGCGCCACCAGCCGGTCGATCGAGGCACGTTCGGCCTCCTGCGCCATCGAGGTCACCAGCGACAGCGCCAGCGTCTCGCCCACCCCCTCGATGCCGATCAGCTCCTCCCAGGCGGCGCGGGCCTGCGGGGCGAGCCCGTCCCAGACGCGGGCGCGGGTCTCGGCGATGCGGGCCCGGCGGCCTTCCGTGGCCGCGGCCTCGCGCTCGCTGCGCAGCGCGGCCTCGCTCTCCAGCTGGCAGCGCGCGGCCGGGCGCGCGGCATCGACCGTGGCGATCAACGCGCGCCACGAGCCGAAATGCCGGGCCAGGTCGCTGGCCGCGACCTCGCCCACATGGCGCAGACCCAGCGCGAAGATCAGCCGGTTGAGCGGGATCCGGCGCTTGTCACGGATCGCCGCGAACAGGTTGGCGGCGGATTTCTCGCCCCAGCCCTCGCGGTTCTTGAGCTGCTGCATCCCCTGCCCAAACCGTTCTTCGAGGGTGAAGATGTCGGCGGGCTCGCGGATCCACCCATCGGCGTGGAACTGTTCGACCTGTTTGGCGCCCAAGCCCTCGATGTCGAAGGCCGCGCGGGAAACGAAATGCTTGAGCTTCTCCACTGCCTGGGCCGGGCAGACCAGCCCGCCGGTGCAGCGGCGCACCGCGTCGCCCGCCTCGCGCACCGCGTCGCTGCCGCATTCGGGACAGGTCTCGGGAAAGGTGAAAGGCGTGGCATCTTCGGGACGCTTGGTCAGGTCCACATCGGCGATCTTGGGGATCACGTCGCCCGCGCGATAAACCTGCACCCAGTCGCCCAGGCGGATGTCGCGCCCCTCGCGGATCGGCTGACCGGAGGCGTCGCGCCCGGCGATGTAGTCCTCGTTGTGCAGCGTCGCGTTCGAGACCACCACCCCGCCCACCGTCACCGGGGCCAGCCGCGCCACCGGAGAGAGCGCGCCGGTACGGCCCACCTGGATGTCGATCGCCTCGAGCCGGGTCCAGGCCAGTTCGGCGGGAAATTTGTGCGCGATCGCCCATCGCGGCGTGGTCGAGCGAAAGCCCAACCGTCCCCGCAAGGCGAGATCGTCAACCTTGTAAACCACCCCGTCGATGTCATAGCCTAGCGTCGCGCGCTGCTCCTCGATCCGCGCGTAATGGTCAAGCAGCGCCTCCAGCCCGTCGCAAAGCGCCGTGAGCGGGTTGGTCGCAAACCCCAGCGCGTCGAGCCGGCGGATCGCCTCCATCTGCGTCCCGGCCAGCGGCGCGGAGAGCTCGCCCCAGCCATAGGCAAAGAAACGCAGCGGCCGGGCGCGGGTGATCGCGGGATCGAGCTGCCGCAGCGAACCGGCGGCGGCGTTGCGCGGGTTGGCGAAGCGCTTGTCGCCCGCCGCCGCCTGCCGCTCGTTCAGCGCCGCGAAATCGGCGTGGCTCATATAGACCTCGCCGCGGATCTCCAGCACGTCGGGCGCGCCGTCCAGCCGCTCGGGAATGTCGTCGATGGTGCGGGCGTTGGCGGTGACGTTCTCACCCACCGCGCCGTCGCCCCGCGTGGCCGCCTGCACCAGCCGCCCATCTTCGTAGCGCAGCGAGAGCGACAGCCCGTCGATCTTGGGCTCGGCAGTATAGGCCAGCGGCGCGTCGGGGCCGAGGCCCAAGTACTTGCGGATCGACTGGTCGAAGCCGCGCACGTCCTCCGCGTCGAAGGCGTTGCCCAGCGACAGCATCCGCACCGCGTGGGCGACCTTCGAGAACCCCTCGGCCGGCTGCGCGCCGATCTGCTCGGAGGGGCTGTCGGCGCGTTTGAGGTCGGGAAAGCGCGCCTCGATCTCGGCGTTGCGCCGCTTGAGCCGGTCGTACTCGGCATCCGAGAGCGCGGGCGCGTCGGACTGGTAATAGTCGCGGTCGGCCTGGGCGAGGGTCGCGGCGAGCCTGTCCAGCTCGGACCGGGCCTGCGCCTCGGTCAGCTTGTCCACGGGTTGCTCGTCGCTCATGCCTCGCGCTCCTTGCCTCACGCGCCCAAGTGATAGGGCGCGGGCCCGGGCGCGTCCAGAGCGGATGGGCGGGGCCGGTCCGCGGAGGACACCGGTCGGAACGCCACCCGGGCGTGCAACGCGCGCTGGCCGCGGAAAAACGCAACGGCCAAGCTGCGGGTTGAGCGATTTCAAGGCGTTACAGAGGAATGTTTCGCATGCGAAACGTAGCAAAACCGAGATGTGTTCACAGGTGGTTAACAGCGCCGGGCCACACGGCACGGGACCGGCGCGCAGTAAGGCGCCTGATCCGGCCGGGACGTTGCGCGGCACAAGAGGCGGGGATGGTGGGTTGAAACCCCACCCTACGCCTTATCCGCGTAGCTTGGCCAGCAGCGCCTCGTTCACCTGCGGGGTGACGAACCTGGTCACGTCGCCCTCGAGCTGGGCGATCTCCTTGACCAGTTTCGACGCGATCGCCTGGTGGCGCGCGTCGGCCATCAGGAACACGGTCTCGACGCTGGCATCGAGCGCCCGGTTCATGCCGACCATCTGGAATTCATACTCGAAATCGGTCACCGCGCGCAGGCCGCGGATGATGATCCCCGCGCCCACGTCGCGGGCGCAGTCGATCAGCAGGTTCTCGAACGGATGGGCCACGATCTCGGTCCCGGTCTGCACGGTCAGCTTGACGCATTCCGCCTCGATCATCGCGACGCGCTCTTTCAGCGAGAACAGCGGTCCCTTGTCGCGATTGATCGCCACGCCGATCACCAGCTTGTCCACCAGGCGCGCGGCGCGGCCGATGATATCGATATGACCCAGGGTGATCGGGTCGAAGGTTCCCGGGTAAAGCCCGATGCGCATGCCGCTCTCCTGCCTGTCGGTGCTGCCTGTCCGTGTCGGCGCGCAAGCAAGCACGCGCGGGCGGCAAATGCAAGGCGCGGGCTCAGTGCCCCATGATCATGCCTTGCAGCGCGTCCTTTTCCATCGACAGTTCGGTGAGTTGCGCCTTGACCACGTCGCCCAGGGTGACGATGCCCACCAGCTTGCCGTCCTCGACCACCGGCATGTGGCGGAACCGCCCCTCGGTCATTTGGGACAGGATCGCGTCGCTCTTGTCCTGGCGGGTGCAGGTGACCAGCGCGCGGGTCATGTATTCCGACACGGCCTTGTCGAGGCAGCCGCCGCCCGAACGGGCCAGTTCGCGCACGATGTCGCGTTCCGACAGGATGCCCGCCGCCGTGGCGCCGCCGTCGTCGGAGACAACGACCGTGCCGATGCCCTTGTCGGCCAGCACCTGCGCAGCGTCGGCCACGAGTGTGGACGAGGGCACGGTGACAACCGCATCGCTGGCCTTGGTCTTGAGAATCTGCTGCACGAGCATGGCGCCCCCTCCGATCATATCCTGCCGTAAGGGCAAGCGTTGCCGCAATAATCCGACCTGTCAAATCTCGGCCTCGAGCCGCGTCACCTCCTCGCGGAGACCCGCGCACAGCGCCTCGGCAAAGCGGGAGAGGCGTTCGCTGCGCTGATCGCCCTGGTGGCGCACGAGGTAGAAGGCGCGGGTGAGCGAGACCTGCTCGGGCAGCACCTTGCGCAGGATCTTGTGGCTGGGCAGCGCGAAGTCATGCGCCACGCAGAGCCCCGCGCCCTGCGCGGCCAGCTTCAGTTGCACCGGCACCGAGTTCGAGGCCAGCGCAACACGCTCGACGCCCAGCTCGCTGAGATAGTCCAGCTCGGCGTCGAAGATCATGTCGGGGATGTAGCCGATCACCGGATGGCCGCGCAGATCGGCGGGCCGCTCGATGGGCGGATGCGCCACCAGATAGCGCCGCGCCGCCACCAGGTGCAGGCGGTAATCGGTGATCTTCTGCACCAGCAGTTGCCCGGCCGAGGGCGGCGAGACCGCGATGGCCATGTCGGCCTCGCGCCGCGACAGGTTCACCACGCGCGGCAGGGCCACGATCTGGATGTCGAGATCGGGGTTCTCGGCGCCGATGCGGGCGCAGACCTGCGGCAGCAGGTAATTGGCGCAGCCATCCGGCGCGCCGATGCGGATCTGGCCCGAAAGCGAACCCGAAGGACCGGCCAGCGCCTCGGTCGCGGCGCGCATTGCCTGTTCGGCGGCCTCGGCATGGGCCAGGAGCCGGTCGCCCGCCGCCGACAACGCGTAGCCCTGGGGCGACTTGACGAAGAGCGGCGCGCCCATCGCCTCTTCCAGCCGGGCCACCCGGCGCCCCACCGTGGCTGGATCGAGTTTCAGCACCCGGCCCGCGCCCGACAAGCTTTCATGCCGGGCCACGGCGAGGAATATCTTCAGGTCGTCCCAATGCGGCTCCATCGCCCCTGCCCTCTTATCGGCGCGCACTCTTGCGATCGTGCAAAGCCTTTTTGAAATCTTGCCTCTGTTCAGCCGAATTTTGCAAGCCTATCCTGCGCCAAACCTTCAGGAGGAGTGTCCCATGCAGGAACTGACCCATTATATCAACGGCGAGCATGTCAAAGGCCAGTCGGGCCGCTTCGCCGATGTCTTCAACCCCGCCACCGGCGAGGTCCAGGCCCGTGTGCCGCTGGCCAATGCGGCCGAGATGGATGAGGCCGTCAAGGTGGCCCAGGCCGCCCAGCCCGCCTGGGGCGCCACCAACCCGCAGCGCCGCGCGCGGGTGCTGATGAAATTCGTGGACCTGCTGAACCGCGACATGGACAAGCTGGCCGAGGCGCTGAGCCGCGAGCACGGCAAGACCCTGCCCGACGCCGCCGGCGACGTGCAGCGCGGCCTGGAGGTCGTGGAATACTGCATCGGCGCGCCGCAGATGCTGAAGGGCGAGTTCACCGACAGCGCCGGTCCCGGCATCGACATGTATTCCATGCGCCAGCCGCTGGGCGTCACCGCGGGGATCACGCCGTTCAACTTCCCGGCGATGATCCCGCTGTGGATGTTCGCCCCCGCGCTGGCCTGCGGCAACGCCTTCATCCTCAAGCCGTCCGAGCGCGATCCCTCGGTGCCGCTGATGCTGGCCGAGCTGATGGAGGAGGCCGGGCTGCCCAAGGGGCTGTTGCAGGTGGTCAACGGCGACAAGGAGGCGGTGGACGCGATCATCGACCATCCGGTGATCCAGTCGATCGGCTTCGTCGGCTCGACACCGATTGCGGAATACATCTATGGCCGGGGCTGCTCGAACGGCAAGCGCGTGCAGTGTTTCGGCGGCGCCAAGAACCACATGATCGTGATGCCCGACGCCGACATGGACCAGGCGGCGGACGCGCTGGTGGGCGCGGGCTATGGCGCTGCGGGCGAGCGCTGCATGGCGATCTCGGTTGCGGTTCCGGTGGGCGACGAGACCGCCGACCGTCTGATCGAGAAACTGGTGCCGCGCATCGAGAAGCTGAAGGTCGGGCCCTATACCGCCGGCAAGGACGTGGATTACGGCCCGGTCGGGACCGCGGCGGCCAAGGAGAAGAT
>DOIS01000328.1 GCA_003511785.1 Paracoccaceae bacterium | reverse complement strand
GCTTCCAGAGGAATGTTTCGCATGCGAAACGTAGGTTAATTTGAATATGCCCGGCTGGCGCGCCGGGCTTCACGGGGCATAATCGGCCAGGGTCGCGCCTTTCAGCTCGGCGGTGAAGGGGATCGGCAGCGGCGGCTTGCCCAGCCGCGCGCGATAGATCGGCAGGCTCTCGGTCACGCGCATCACGTAGTTGCGGGTCTCGGCGAAGGGGATGCTCTCGATCCAGTCCACCACGTCCACATCCTCGCGGCGCGGGTCGCCATTGGCCTCGACCCAGGCGCGCGGCCGCCCCGGCCCGGCGTTGTAGCCCGCCGACATCAGCACCACGTTGCCGCCGAATTCGCCCGCCAGCCCTGCGAGGTAGTTGGCCCCCAGCTTGGCGTTGTAGTCGGCGTCACTCAACAGCCGGTCGGTGCTGTGGCCGTCAAGGATACCCAGTTCGGTGGCGACGAGCTTGGCGGTGGCGGGCATCACCTGCATCAGCCCGCGCGCCCCCGCGCCCGAGACCACGCCGGGGTCGAATTCGCTCTCGCGCCGGGCGATGGCCAGCAACATCTCGGGCGCCATGGGCAATTCGAGCTCCGCCAGCGGGTGCAGCGGGTAGTAGGCGCCGAGCAGCACCGTGCCTTCGGTCGCTGCGCGCTTGGCGATCATCACCGCGAGATGGGGGCGCTCCATATCGAGCGCCATCTCGCCCAGCAGGCGCGCCTCGTCGGGCTCCATCCCCTCGACCAGGTGGGTGAGGAAGCGTTCGGCCAGAACCGGCTCCCCAGCCTTCAGCAGGAGTTGACCGGCCTCGAGCACGCTGGAGCCCATGAAGGGCGCGGACCGCCAGTCACCGGCGGGGGGCGGGTCGGCCAGGTCCGGGTCGAAGGGCCGGCCGATGCGCTCGGCGGCGAGAAGCCCATAATAGGAGGTCTGGTGGCGCGCGGCGATGTCATAGGCCGCGTGCGCCGCGTCGGCATTGCCCAGCGCCTCCTCGGCCCGGCCCAGCCAATAGCCGCCGCGCCCGATCGAGATCGGCGTCTCGACCGAGGCAAGGAAGCGTTCGAAATGCACCTTGGCGGCGGCGGGGTCGTTCAGCTTGCGCAGGGCGATATAGCCCGCCATCCATTCCAGGTCCGAGAAGGCATAGCCGATCTCGGGCGTCGTGTGGTGCAGCGCGGCGATGCGATAGGCGCGGGCCGGATCGCCGTTGCGCATCTCGATACGCGCGATGCTGCGACGGCGGTCGGCCCAGGCCCCGGGCTCGCCCAGCGCCTCAGCGCCGGTGCTGCGCTCGAGCAGCAACGCGATGGCGTCCTCGTCGCGCCCCTTGCGGTCGCGCCAGACGAAGCGTTCATAGGCCAGGCCCGGCGCGTCGCGCAGCGCCTCGGGCACGGCGGCGATTCGCACATCCACCCCCGGGGCGAGATCGCGCAGCGCCAGGCGCGCCTCGCCCAGCTTGCGATGCCCCTCGTCCACCAGCGGCAACATGCGCCGCGCGCTGTCCAGATGCCCGTCCCAGAGCAGCCGGTCGAGCCGGGCCTCGTGATGCGGGGCCAGCAGCGCGCGGTGGTCGCGCAGGTAGATATCCTGGATCGCGCTGCCCATGGGCATCACCCGCCAGGCCAGCACAAGACCGGCCTCGGCATCGCCCACACGGCCCTCGGCGATCAGCGCCTGGGCATGGCTCAGCACCCCCTCGGCGGTCTGCGGCGGGGCCTCGGCGTAGAAGGCGAGGATCGCGGCCCGGTCCGCGCCCGCCATGATCGGCTCGCTGTTGCGGCGCAGCCAGGCGAGGCCGGGCCAGTCGGGGCGCCGCTCGAGAAACCCCGCGACATCCTCGACCGCGCCGAAGCCCGCGCGCAGGCGGTGCCACTGGATCACGTCACGGCCCACGCTGCCCGGCGCGCCGGCCCGCTCCAGCGCCCCGGGCCAGTCCCCGTCGCGCATCAGGTCCATCGCGCGGGCGAGGTCGCGGGAGGGATCGGCGGCCAGAGCCACCGGCAACAGCGAAAACAGAAGGGCCGCGAGCGCCGCGATACGCAACATGGCTTGCATTTCCTTGGCAAGAATGGCTAGAGGCTCCGACGATAGACCTTGCCCCGCGCGGATCAACTGACAATCCCGGGAGGGGCGCCCGGTCGGCAGTGCCATGCCGGCCCCCGCGAGAAGGACGACAGGACGTGACGACGATCAGAGGTTCGATACCGGCACTCGTGACCCCGTTCAAGAACGGCGAGCTGGATCTCGACACGCTCAAACACCTGGTCGAGTGGCATATCGAGCAGGGCTCGCACGGGATCGTCCCGGTGGGCACGACCGGCGAAAGCCCGACGCTGAGCCACCGCGAACACGAAACCGTGGTCGAGGAGGTGGTCAAGGCCGCCGCCGGCCGCATCCCGGTGATCGCGGGCGCGGGGTCGAACAACACCGTCGAGGCGATCCGTTTCATGCGCCATGCCGAAAGCGTCGGCGCCGATGCCGCGCTGGTGGTCACGCCCTATTACAACAAGCCCACGCAGCGCGGGCTGATCGCGCATTTCACCGCGCTGCACGAGTGCTGCGAGCTGCCGATCATCATCTACAACATCCCGCCGCGCTCGGTGGTGGACATGATGCCGACGACCATGGGCGAACTGGCCAAGCTGCCGCGCATCATCGGCGTCAAGGACGCCACCGGCAAGCTGGAGCGGGTGAGCATGCAGCGGGCGTCCTGCGGCAAGGACTTCATCCAGATCTCGGGCGAGGACGCCACCGCGCTGGGCTTCAACGCCCATGGCGGCGTGGGCTGCATCAGCGTGACCGCGAATGTCGCGCCCCGGCTCTGCGCCGAGTTCCAGGAGGCCACGCTGGCGGGCGATTACGCCAAGGCGCTGGAGTACCAGGACCGCTTGATGCCGCTGCACGAGGCGATCTTCATCGAGCCGGGGCTGGTGGGCGCGAAATACGGCATGAGCCGGTTGGGCCTGTGCAGCGACGAGGTGCGCTCGCCGCTGACCGGGCTGGAGGACAGCACCAAGGCCGCGATCGACGCGGCGATGGTTCATGCCGGGCTGATCAACTGAGCCACGTGGCCGGTTCGCCCGCGCGTCGAGCCGGGCGAACCCAAGCATTTTCGAAAATGCTTGGCAAAATTCTTCGAAGAATTTTGCGTGGCGCAGCGGATAGGTCCAGATTGCGCGCGCCTTAGGTCCAGCCTAGACTGGCGCCATGGGCATCGCCGTGGACAGTTTCTTTCTCGACCCCGAGGGCGCGGGCACGCTTCAGGCGCGTATCCAGCAGATGGTGGCCGAGGGAATTCTCTCGGGCCGGTTCCACAAGGGCGAGCGGCTGCCCTCCTCGCGCCGGCTGGCCGCGCATCTGGGCGTCAGCCGGATCACCGTCACCCTGGCCTATACCGAGCTTGTGGCCAGCGACTATCTCACCGCGCGGGGGCGGTCGGGCTATTTCGTCTCCGACAACGCACCGGTGCCGCCCGCCTACAACCCGCCGCCGAAGCCCCGCGACGCGGTGGACTGGAGCCGGGCGCTGGCACGGCGCTTCACCGGGGGGGACACGCCGCGCAAGCCCACGAACTGGTCGGACTGGCCCTATCCCTTCATCTATGGCCAGACCGATCCGCGCCTGTTCGATCACGCCAACTGGCGGCTATGCGTGCTCCAGGCGCTGGGACAGAAGGATTTCGGCCCGCTCACATCGGATTACTACGACCAAGACGACCCGCTTCTGGTCGAGTTCATCGCCCGCAACTCGCTGCCCCGCCGCAGCATCACCGCGCGGCCCGAGGAGATCCTGATCACCATGGGCGCGCAGAACGCGCTGTGGATCGCGGCGCAGGTGCTGTTGACCCCGCGCCGCCGGGCGGTGGTCGAGGACCCCTCCTATTACGCGCTGCGTGACGTGCTGGTGCAGACCCGATGCGCGCTGACCCCGGTGCCGGTGAACGAGGACGGGCTGCCGCCCGACGCGATCCCCGAAGACACCGACGTGATCTTCGCCACGCCCAGCCACCAGAGCCCCACCACCGCCACCATGCCGCGCGCGCGCCGGCTGGCGCTTTTGGACCGCGCCCGGGCGCTCGACGCGCTGGTGGTCGAGGACGATTACGAGTTCGAGATGGCCTTTCTCGGCGCCCCCTTGCCGGCGCTCAAGTCGCTGGACCGTGACGGGCGGGTGATTTACGTGGGCAGCTTTTCCAAGTCGCTGTTCCCGGGGCTGCGGCTGGGCTATCTGGTGGGCTCCGAGCCGTTCATCCGCGAGGCCCGCGCGCTGCGTGCCACCATGCTGCGCCACCCGCCGGGCCATATCCAGCGCACCGCCGCCTATTTCCTGTCGCTGGGCCATTACGACGCGCAGCTGCGACGCATGGCGACCACGCTGCACCGAAGACGCGCGGCGCTGGAGGCGGCGATCGACCGGCACGGGCTGCGCGTGGCGGGGCGCGGGGCCTATGGCGGCTCGTCTTTGTGGATGCGCGCGCCCGACGGGGTCGATACCGGCGCGCTGGCGGAGAGGCTGCGCGCCGGCGGCGTGCTGATCGAGCCGGGCGCGCCGTTCTTCGCCGGCCCGGACCGGCCGCGCGGCTTCTATCGCCTGGCCTACAGCTCGATCCCCGAGGCGCGGATCGACAACGGCGTGGCGCGGATCGCGCGGGCGATCGAAGCGGCACGGTGAGGTATTGCCCTTCCGCGCCCGCCCCTGCAATCTGGACCTAGGCCAGTCACCCGACTGGCCCTAACCGGGTTGCGGCAACCTGCCTAAACCGGGGACGACACCGGCGGCGCGCGCCGCCGGACCCGATACCCTGGCCGGAGAGCGCAGCGCCATGAAAATGACCCCCGAAGAGGCTTTCGTCAAAACCCTTCAGATCCACGGGATCGAACATGCCTTCGGCATCATCGGATCGGCCTTCATGCCGATTTCCGACATCTTCCCCAGGGCAGGCATCACCTTCTGGGACTGCGCGCACGAGGGCTCGGGCGGGATGATGGCCGATGGCTATACCCGCGCCACCGGCAAGATGAGCATGATGATCGCCCAGAACGGCCCCGGCATCACCAATTTCGTTACCGCGGTGAAGACCGCCTACTGGAATCACACCCCGCTCCTGCTGGTCACGCCGCAGGCGGCCAACAAGACCATCGGCCAGGGCGGGTTCCAGGAGGTCGAACAGATGAAGCTGTTCGAGGACATGGTCTGCTACCAGGAAGAGGTGCGCGACCCGTCGCGCATCGCCGAGGTGCTCAACCGCGTGATCCTCCAGGCCCGGCGTCACTCGGCCCCCGCCCAGATCAACGTGCCGCGCGACTACTGGACCCAGGTCATCGACATCTCGCTGCCGGCCGTCGTCGATTTCGAACGCCCGGGCGGCGGGGGGGCGGCGCTGGACGCAGCGGCCAAGCTCTTGTCCGAGGCCCGGTTCCCGGTGATCCTGAACGGTGCGGGCGTGGTGTTGGCCGGCGCGATCCCCGCCGCGACCGCGCTGGCCGAGCAGCTCTCGGCCCCGGTCTGCTGCGGCTATCAGCACAACGACGCCTTTCCCGGCTCGCACCCGCTTTTCGCCGGGCCGCTGGGCTATAACGGGTCGAAAGCGGCGATGGAGCTGATCGCCCGGGCCGACGTGGTGCTGGCGCTGGGCACGCGGCTCAACCCGTTCTCGACCCTGCCGGGATACGGCATCGACTACTGGCCGGCCGAGGCCAGGCTGATCCAGGTGGACATCAACCCCGACCGGATCGGCCTGACCAAGCGCGTGGACGTGGGCATCGTGGGCGATGCGCGCGGCGTGGCCGAGGCGCTGCATGACCGGCTCGCGCCCGACGCGGGCGATGCGGGGCGCGAGGCGCGGCTGGACACGATCTCGACCACGAAATCGGCCTGGGCGCAGCAACTCTCCTCGATGGATCACGAAGAGGACGGCCCCGGCACCAGCTGGAGCCAGCGCGCCCGCGCGGCCAAGCCAGACTGGATGAGCCCGCGCATGGCCTGGCGCGCGATCCAGAGCGCCCTGCCGCGCGAGGCGATCATCTCGTCCGACATCGGCAACAATTGCGCCATCGGCAACGCCTATCCCAGCTTCGAGGAGGGGTGGAAATGCCTGGCACCGGGCCTGTTCGGCCCTTGCGGTTACGGCCTGCCGGCCATCGTCGGCGCCAAGATCGGGCGGCCCGACCTGCCAGTTGTGGGCTTCGCCGGCGACGGCGCCTTCGGCATCGCGGTCACGGAACTCACCGCGATCGGGCGCCCGGAGTGGCCCGCGATCACCCATGTGGTGTTCCGCAACTACCAATGGGGCGCGGAAAAACGGAACTCGCCCCTGTGGTATGACGACAACTTCGTGGGCACCGAACTGGACGAAGAAGTGAGCTATGCCGGTATCGCGCGCGCCTGCGGCCTCAAGGGCGTCGTCGTGCGGACCATGGAGGAACTGACCGAGGCCCTGCGCCAGGCGATCACCGACCAGATGGAGCACGGCAAGACCACGCTGATCGAGGCGCTCATCAACCAGGAACTGGGGGAGCCCTTCCGCCGTGACGCGATGAAGAAGCCGGTGGAGGTCGCCGGGATCGACGCGGCCGACATGCGACCCCAGCCCGGGGCGTGACGGTCGGGCACCAAATCTCTTCGAAGAGATTTGCCAAGGATTTTCGAAAATCCTTGGCCCGCTCTCTGGCGCGCGCGACATGTTCAAAAAGCGGTCGCGGGAACGCGGGGCTTGCCCTAGTTTGGCCAAAGGCACCCGCCACGGAGAGACGTTGAATGGCGCATCGGCAACCGGAACTCGATCTGTCCCCCGAGGTGTCGGACGAGGTCCGGCAGACCACCTGCTACATGTGCGCCTGCCGCTGCGGCATCAATGTGCACATGAAGGGCGGCCGCGTGGCCTATATCGAGGGCAACCGCGATCACCCGGTCAATCGCGGCGTGCTCTGCGCCAAGGGCTCGGCCGGTATCATGCAGCACAACGCCCCCGCCCGCCTGCGCGCGCCGCTGAAACGCGTGGGCCCGCGCGGCTCGGGTCAGTTCGAGGAGATCACCTGGGACGAGGCGCTGGACATCGCCGCGGGCTGGCTCGCACCGTTGCGCAAGACCGCGCCCGAGAAACTCGCCTTTTTCACCGGGCGCGACCAATCGCAGTCCTTCACCAGCCATTGAGCGCAGCAATTCGGCACGCCGAACTATGCCGCGCATGGCGGCTTCTGCTCGGTCAACATGGCGGCGGCGGGCATCTACACGTTGGGCGGCGCCTTCTGGGAGTTCGGGCAGCCCGACTGGGCGCATACCAAGCTCTTCATGCTGTTCGGGGTGGCCGAGGATCATGACAGCAACCCGATCAAGATGGGGATCGGCCGGATCAAGGCGCGCGGCGCGCGGGTGATCAGGGTCAACCCGATCCGCACCGGATACAACGCCGTGGTCGACGACTGGGTGGGCATCACGCCGGGCACCGACGGGCTGTTCATCCTGGCGCTGGTGCATGTGCTGCTCAAGGCGGGGCGGATCGACCTCGATTATCTCGCGCGCTACACCAACGCGCCCTGCCTGGTGATCGACGCCCCCGGGACGGAGGATCACGGGCTTCTTCTGCGCGACGCCGAGGGCCGGTTGCTGGTGCGCGACCGGGCGAGCGGCGCGCTTGTGCCGTTCGACCGCCCCGGCGTGCGCCCGGACCTCGCCGCCAGTCACGAGGTGAACGGGCGGACCTGTCGCACCGTCATGCACAAGATCGCCGAGACCTATCTCTCCGACGCCCACGCCCCCGAGGCGGTGGCCGAGCGGTGCGGCATCCCGGCGTCGCGCATCCGCGTCATCGCCGGAGAGTTGGCGCGCGTGGCCTTCGAGGAGGAGATCACGCTGAACCGGCCCTGGACCGACTTCCGCGGCGAACGCCACGAGACCATGACCGGCCGCCCGGTGAGCTTTCACGCCATGCGCGGGATCTCGGCCCATGCCAACGGCTTCCAGACCGCGCGCGCCCTGCACCTGCTGCAAATCCTGCTGGGCACGGTCGAGGTGCCCGGCGGGTTCCGGTTCAAGCCGCCCTATCCCAAGCCGGTCGAGGCCCATCCCACGCCGCACCACAAGGCCAGCCCGGACAGCCCCCTGGACGGCCCGCATCTGGGCTTTCCGCGCGGCCCCGAGGACCTGGCCATCGCCGCGGACGGCCGGCCCGATCGCATCGACAAGGCATTCTCCTGGGAAAACCCGCTCAGCGCGCACGGGCTGATGCACATGGTGATCTCGAACGCCCATGCGGGCGATCCCTACCGGATCGACACGCTGTTTCTCTACATGGCGAACATGGCGTGGAACTCGACCATGAACACGTCGGGCGTGACCCGCATGCTGACCGATACCGACGAGACCGGCGACTATGTCATCCTGCGGATCATTTATTCCGACGCCTACAGCTCGGAAATGGTGGCCTATGCCGACCTCGTCCTGCCCGACACCACCTATCTCGAACGGCACGACTGCATCTCGCTGCTCGACCGGCCGATCTGCGAGCCCGACGCGGCGGCGGACGCGATCCGCTGGCCGGTGGTGGACCCCGATCGCCCGGGGCACGCGGGGGTGCAGGGCTTTCAGACCACGCTGGTGCAGCTGGCCAATCGCCTGAAACTGCCGGGGTTCACCGATGCGAAGGGGGACCCGGTTTACACCGACTATGCGGATTACATGGTCAACCACGAGCGCAAGCCGGGCATCGGCCCGCTGGCCGGGTGGCGCGGCGAGGACGGCCGGGCCGAGGGGCGCGGGGCGCATCAGCCGCCCGACCATCTGCGCCCGCGCCTGCGCGCGGCCATGACGCCCCTGCCGCTCTGGCAGGATGCCGACCAGACCGGCAACGACGGTTTCCCGATCCACGCGCTGACCCAGCGCCCCATGGCGATGTATCATTCCTGGGGCAGCCAGAACGCCTGGCTGCGCCAGATCCACGGGCACAACCCGCTTTACGTGCCGCCGAAACTGATGCGCGCACACGGGCTGCATGACGGGGACTGGGCGCGGGTCAGCTCGCCGCATGGCGAGATCGTGGTGCCGGTGGTGGAAATGGCCGCGCTCAACGAGAACACCGTCTGGACCTGGAACGCCATCGGCAAGCGCAAGGGCGCCTGGGCGCTGGACGAAGACGCTCCGGAGGCCACGCGCGGCTTCCTGCTCAACCACCTGATCCACGAATTGCTGCCCGAGAAGGGTGACGGGCTGCGCTGGGCCAATTCCGACCCGGTCACGGGCCAGGCGGCGTGGTTCGACCTGAAGGTGAAGATCGAAAAGGTGCCGCCCCCGGGCGAAAGCCGTCCGGGCTTCGCGCCCATCGCGCCGCCGGTGGGCAAGGGGCCGGACAGGCTCGCCTGGAAGGTGGGCGAATGACGCCTTTGACGACAAACCACAGCGAAGGTTCGCCCGCATGACACCAAATCGATGCATCCTGCTGGCCATCCTGCTCTTCGTCGCGCTGACCTTGGGCTCGTTCATCTGGTATGTCGCCACCTGGCGCCCCGAGCCCGCCGCCCTGGACACGCCCCTGCGCACGATACCCGAGGCTGCTGCTTCTTTCTGGTCGGAAATACCCCGGGGAGCGCGAGGGGCTGGCCCCTCGCCGGCGCTGCAGCCGCCCCAGGCGCGCCATGCCCGGTTGGCCGCCCCACCCCCACGGACGCGCCAATTTTCTTCGAAGAAAATTGCCAAGAGTTTTCGAAAACTCTTGGCCCGGATACCGCGCGGGCCCCCGCATGACCGAGCTTCCCGTCAAGACCGAACGCAAGCTGGGACTGGTTATCGACCTCGACACCTGCGTCGGCTGCCATGCCTGCGTGATCTCCTGCAAGGGCTGGAACACCCAAGCCTATGGCGCCCCGCTCTCGGATCAGGACCCCTATGGCGCCGACCCCACCGGCACCTTCCTGAACCGCGTCCACAGCTACGAGGTCACGCCCGAGGAGGGTGCGCCACAATTGGTTCATTTCCCGAAATCCTGCCTGCATTGCGAAGACGCGCCCTGCGTCACCGTTTGCCCCACCGGGGCCAGCTACAAGCGAGCCGAGGACGGGATCGTGCTGGTCAACGAAAGCGACTGCATCGGCTGCGGGCTCTGCGCCTGGGCCTGCCCCTATGGCGCGCGCGAGATGGACGGGTCCGAGAAGGTGATGAAGAAATGCACGCTCTGCGTCGATCGCATCTATAACGAGACCCTGCCCGAAGAGGACCGCGTGCCGGCCTGCGTGCGCACCTGCCCGGCGGGCGCGCGGCATTTCGGCGACCTGGGCGATCCGGAGAGCAACGTGAGCCAGCTCGTCGCGGCGCGCGGCGGGTTCGACCTGATGCCGGAGCAGGGCACCAAGCCCGTCAACAAGTATCTGCCGCCCCGCCCCCGCGACCGGTTGGAGGCCCAGGCGGCGCCAGCGGAAGAGGTGGCGGGCGACCTGCCCGGGTTCCTGGGCTGGCTCGACCGCGCATTGGAGCGTCTCTGACATGCATCCCGCCGCCTCCGTCATCCTGTTCAGCTCGGCTTCCGGCATGGGCTTCGGCCTGCTGCTGTGGCTGGGGCTGGGCTTTCCGGCCGTCACCGGGGCCGCGGCTTTCGCGCTGTTCGCGCTGGCCTACCTGCTGGCGGTGGGCGGGCTTCTCGCTTCAACCTTCCACCTGGGCCACCCGGAACGCGCGCTCAAGACGTTCACGCAATGGCGCACCAGCTGGCTCAGCCGCGAAGCCTGGGCCTCGGTCGCCGTGTTGCTGGTGATGGCGCTCTATGGCGCGGGCCTGGTCTTCTGGGGCGTGCGCTGGGAGGCTCTGGGCTGGCTCGGCGCGGGGCTCGCGCAACTCGCCGTGCTGACCACAGGCATGATCTATACAGCGATTCGGGCGGTGCCGCGCTGGAACATGCGGTTGACGCCGGTGTTGTTCCTGTCGCTGTCGCTGACCGGCGGCGCGCTGCTGGCCGGACAGGTGCAGGCGGCGATCGGGCTTCTGCTCTGGTCGGGGCTGGTGCAGCTGGGCCATTGGCACCTGGGTGACCGGGCCTTTGCCCGCGCCGGCACCGATCTGGCCAGTGCCACGGGGCTGACCGGCGGCGCGGTGCGCTCCTTCGAGCCGCCGCATACCGGGTCCAACTACCTCACGCGCGAGATGGTCTTCGTGATCGGGCGCAAACACGCGCGCAAGCTGCGGG
>DOIS01000314.1 GCA_003511785.1 Paracoccaceae bacterium | reverse complement strand
AGGACAGGATCATGTGCGCCATCACCGGCCCGGCCCAGCAGGACATGATCAGATCGACACTCTGCAGCGTGGCGAGATCGTACTCGGCGTCGATCCAGGCGGGCCGGGCCTCGTGCGGGCCGGTCCAGTCGAAGGCGCGGATGTCGCGCAGGATCAGCCGGTCGCCGACGATCTCGCCCGTGGTCTGGCGCGCCACGTCCGACGCCCAGTCGCGCTGCGCGGGCGGCGCCAGCGTGCTCCACCAGAGCGCCACGCCGAGAAACAACGCCGCGAAGACCGTGAGCGCGCCCCCGCGCCGCCGCGCGAAGACCAGCCCGGCCATGCAGCCCAGCCCGGCGAGCGCCGCCACCCCCGGCCGCCAGCCCACGGGCGAGCGGACCGGCGGGCAGGCGGAACCACAGCGCGCCCGCGCACCAGGTCGTCAGCACGGCCATGACCGCGAGGATCAGCGCGATCAGCACCGCGCGCAGGAACCGGGCCATCCTGGGGCCTCCTTGTCCACGGCGTCTGCATAGCCCGCGCCCATCGCTGCGGCAATCTCGGTGTGGGGCGGGCAGGAGGCCGCGCCGCGCCGCTCCGCGATTGCACATCCCGCCCGCATCTGCATGATCGGGGCCGAACCACAGGAGACCCGCATGACCGAGACCCGCTTTCTCGATACGCCCCAGGGCCGGCGCCTGGCCTATCATTGCCACGCGGGGCGCGGCCCTTGCATCGTCTTCCTGGGCGGGCTGAAATCCGACATGGAAGGCACCAAGGCGGTGCATCTAGACGCTTGGGCGCGGGCCCACGGGCGGGCCTTCCTGCGCTTCGACTATTCCGGGCATGGCGAAAGCTCGGGGCATTTCGAGGACGGCTGTATCGGCGACTGGCACGAGGACACGCTTGCGGCCATCGACGCCCTGACCGAAGGCCCGATCCTGCCCGTGGGCTCGTCGATGGGGGGCTGGCAGGCGCTGTTGCTGGCCCGCGCCCGGCCCGAGCGGCTGGCCGGTCTGGTCACCATCGCTGCCGCGCCGGATTTCACCGAGGATGGCTGGTGGGCCGGGTTCACCGAGGACCAGAAGCGCCAGATCGAGACCGAGGGTCGGGTCGAGTTGCCCTCGGACTACATGGAGCCCTTCACCGTCACCCGGCGGATGATCGAGGACGGGCGCAACCGGCTCGTCCTGCGCGCGCCGCTGTCGCTGCCGTTCCCGGTGCGCGCCATGCAAGGCACCGCCGACACCGCCGTGAGCAGCGCCACCGCGCTGCGCCTGCTCGACCATGCCGAGAGCCCCGACATGCGGCTGACCCTGGTCAAGGACGCCGATCACCGCTTCTCGGACGGGCCCTGCCTGGGGCTGATCGAGGCGGCGGTCCTCGACGTGCTGGGGGCGCCCGCATGACCGAACCCCTGGTGCTCCTTCCCGGCATGATGTGCGATGCGAGCCTGTTTCAGCCGCAGATCACCGCGCTCTCGCGCGAGCGCGCGGTGACGGTGGCGCCGATCACCGGGGGCGAGCGGATCGAGGAGATCGCCTCCGGGCTGCTCGACCAGCTGCCGCAGCGTTTCGCGCTGGCGGGGCTCAGCATGGGCGGGATCGTGGCGATGGAGCTCTTGCGCCGGGCGCCGGACCGGATCACGCGGCTCTGCCTGATGGACACCACGCCGCTGGACGAGCCGCCCAAATTCGCCGCGCAGCGCGAGCCGCTGATCGTGCGCGCGCGCGCCGGTCGGCTGGACGAGGCGCTGCGCGAGGCGCTGCCGGGCGAGGTGCTGGCCCCGGGGCCGCGCCGGCTGGAAATCCTCGACCTGGTGCAGGAGATGGGGCTGGCGCTGGGTCCGCAGGTGTTCGAACGCCAATCCCGCGCCCTGCAACGGCGCCGCGACCAGCAGAGCACCCTGCGCAAATGCAAGGTCCCGACAATGGTGCTCTGCGGGGAGGAGGACAGGCTGACGCCGCTCAAGCGGCACAGCTTCATGGCCGAGCTGATCCCCAATGCCGAGCTGCGCGTGATCGAGGCGGCGGGCCATCTGCCCACGCTGGAGCAGCCCGAAGCGGTGACCCAGGCCCTGCGCGAATGGTTGGCGATGCCGCTGATCCTGAACTGAGGCGGCGTCAACCGAGCGCGGCGCGGCTGGCCTTGTCCAGCACCTGCGCCGGGGCGGAGGGGGCGCCGGTCTCGATATCGAAGAACGGGGTCTGGCGGCACCGCCCGGAGAGATGCGCGGCCAGTGCGCGCGTCGCGATCCCAAGCACCATGCGGCCCGCCCCCTCATGGACAGGCGTGCCGCTGCGGCGCGGGACAAAGCCGCGCACCTGCACCGGACCCAGCGCGGCGGAATCGTCGAACCGTGCCACGCAGAGCGCGACAAACGGAAGCTTCGGCGTTTTCAGCGTGTTGCCCACGGGCGCCCCGCAACAGGCCGCGTGCCAGCGAAACAGGCCGTTCGGCCTCAGCCTAAAAAGCCCCAACTGCCCCGCCTCGATCGTGAGCATGTCCGGCGTGGTCTGGAACAGGTCTACCCCCGCGCCCCCGGGGTCGGGCTGGCCCAGGTGACGCTCGGCGGCACGGCAATCGGCGCAGTGGCAGATCAGTCGCGTGCCGCCGCGCAGCGCGGCCGGGTCGAGCCGTGCGCGCCAGGCGCCGCAGCTGCAGGCAAGCCGCGGGGCTGGTGCGCTGTCGCCACCGGCCCGCATCGCGCTCAGCCCGCGGCGACGTTCGTGTTGGCCGCCCGCGGTTTGGCCTTGGGCGTGTTGGCGTTCATGAACTCGATCACCAGTGGGCGGATGTTGTCGCGCCAGGACCGGCCGGCGAAGATGCCGTAGTGACCGGCATTGGGCTCCACGTGGCTGGCCTTCTTCTCGTCGGGCAGGCCGGTGCAGAGATCGAGCGCGGCGCTGCACTGACCCGGAGCCGAGATGTCGTCCTTGGCGCCTTCGACCGTCTTGACCGCGACCTTGGTGATCTTGCCCATGTCCACCTTGTGACCGGCGACGACGAACTCGTTTTTCGCGATCTCGCGGTTCTTGAACACCCGCTCGACGGTGGAAAGGTAGAACTCGGCCGGCATGTCCATCACGGCGAGATACTCGTCGTAGAAGCGGTTATGCGCGTCGTGGTCCGACGCCTCGCCCTGCATCACCCGCTTGATCTGGTCCATGAAGGCCTGGCTATGACGCTCGGCATTCATCGACATGAAGGACGACAGTTGCAGCAGTCCGGGATAGACCATCCGGCCCACGCCCTTGTATTTGAAGCCCACGCGCTGGATCATCGTCTCTTCGAGCTGGCCCATCGTCACGCGACGTCCGAAATCGGTGACTTCGGTTGGCGTGGCGTCCGGGTCCACCGGCCCGCCGATTAGGGTCAGCGTGCGCGGCTGCGCCTCGGGGTGCAGCTCGGCCAGATAGGCGGTGGCGGCGAGCGTCAGCGGCGCGGGCTGGCAAACCGCGACCACATGCGTCTCCGGCCCCATCTCGCGCATGAAATCCATCAGATAGAGGGTGTAATCCTCGATGTCGAACTTGCCCGCCGACACCGGGATGTTGCGGGCGTTGTGCCAGTCGGTGACATAGACCTCGCAATCCACCAGCAGAGATTTCACGGTCGAGCGCAGCAGCGTGGCGTAGTGGCCCGACATCGGCGCCACCAGCAGCACCTTGCGCGGGCAGGGGGCGCGCCCTGAGACCTTGAAATGGATCAAGTCGCCAAAGGGTCTTTCCACGACGGTCTCGATATTGACCAGATGATCCTTGCCGTCCTCGCAGGTGAAGGTGCGGATGCCCCAGTCGGGCTTGACCACCATCCGTTCGAAGCTGCGCTCGGTCACTTCGCCCCAAGCGGCCATCCAGTCGAATACCGGGTTCGGCACCATCGAGAAGGCGGGGTAGGAGGCGAACGACCGTGCCGACGCGCCGAGCCACTGATTCGTGATCCGGACCGTCTCCATCAGGTCATAAGTCATCATGTAGCGCATCAGGGTCTCCTTGCTGCGACTTTGGCTCGGACTAAACGACGCTTTGCCTCCCGAAACCCGCGACGTTAGACTGTGTGCAGAGGAGATTATTTGGGAAAGTTTAAAATGACAACAAGTCAGGACGACGCGGCGCAGCTGTCCGGCGAGCATTTCGAGCGGCTGTCCGAAAACCTCGCCAAGATCGAGGCGCTGTCGCAGCGGCTGATCGACGCGATGTCACGGCGCAAGGGGCACAACCCCGGTCTCGATGCGCCCAGCCCCGAAGTGTTCGCCAAGGCGGCGCAGGCCTATTGGTCCGAGGCGGTGCACAATCCCGCCAAGCTGATCGAGCAGCAGATCGCCTATTGGGGCAAATCTGTAACCCACTACGTCGAGGCCCAGCAGGCCCTGGCCAAGGGCAGGCTTCAGGCGCCCGAGGACCCCGGCCCCTCGGACCGGCGCTTTGCCAACCCGCTGTGGGACTCGCACCCCTATTTCAACTTCATCAAGCAGCAATATCTCATCAACGCCGACGCGTTGCGCGCGGCGGTGGAGTCCATCGAGGACATGGACGAGGCCGAGAAACGCCGCATTCGGCATTTCGCGCAGCAGATCGCCGACATGATGGCGCCGACCAATTTCCTGGCCACCAACCCCGACGCGCTGGAAAAGGCGGTGGCCACCGACGGGCAGTCGCTGGTGGACGGCCTGGAGAACCTGGTCGCCGATCTCGAGGCCAATGACGGCGAGCTGGTCGTGCGCCTGGCCGACGAAAGCGCCTTCGAACTGGGCCGCAACATCGCCACCGCGCCGGGCGAGGTGGTCTATCGCAACCGGATGATGGAGCTGATCCAGTTCGAGCCCACCACCGACGAGGTGCACGAAACGCCCATCGTGCTGTTCCCGCCCTGGATCAACAAGTATTACATCCTCGACCTGAAGGAGGAGAACAGCCTGATCCGCTGGATCCGCGACCAAGGCTATACGATCTTCGTCGTCTCCTGGGTCAATGCCGACGAAAACTATGCCGATGTCGGCATGGAGCATTACATCGAAGAGGGCTATCTGACCGCGATCCGCGAGGTGAAGGCGATCACCGGCGTGACGCAGGTCAACGCGATCGGCTATTGCATCGCGGGCACCACGCTGGCGATGACGCTGTCGCTGATGAAGCAGACCGGCGACAAGTCGATCAAGTCGGCCACCTTCTTCACCGCGCTGACCGACTTTGCCGACCAGGGCGAGTTTACGCCCTTCCTGCAAGAGGATTTCGTGCAGGCCTTGGAACAGGAGTGCGCCGACCGGGGTGTTCTGCCGTCCTATGTGATGGCGCGGACCTTTTCCTATCTGCGCGCCAACGACCTGGTCTATACGCCTGCGATCCGCAGCTACATGATGGGCGAGACGCCGCCCGCCTTCGACTTGCTCTACTGGAACGGGGACGGCTCGAACCTGCCGGCGAAGATGGCCCGGCAATACCTGCGCGGGCTCTGCGTCGAGAACCGCTTCACCACGGAAGGGTTCGACCTGATGGGGCACAAGCTTCACGTCAAGGACGTGAACGTGCCGCTGATCTCCATTGCCTGCGAGACCGACCACATCGCCGCCTGGCGCGACTGCTATCGCGGGGTGCAGATGATGGGCTCGCGCTCGAAAGCCTTCATCGTCAGCGAAAGCGGCCATATCGCGGGCATCGTCAATCCGCCGTCCAAGAAGAAATACGGCCACTACACCAATGACGATCTGAAACCCGCGCCGGCCGAATGGCTGGAGGGCGCCGATTTCCACGAAGGCTCCTGGTGGCCGCGCTGGGAGGCCTGGCTTCGCAAGCGGTCGGGCAAGATGGTCGAGGCGCGCCCCCCGGGAGATTCGGCGCATCCCTCGCTCGCACCGGCCCCCGGCACCTATGTGAAGGTCAAGGCAGGTACTTGATTTCGCTTTATATTACAGAAATTTTCTGCGCCGCAGCAAAAATTCCTTGAAATGCTGCGGCGCAGCAAGCATATTGTCCTCAGAAGTTGACCCGGCGGCAGAGCCCGCCACAGAGCACAAGGATTTGGACAATGGCTACCAAGCAGCAAGACTACACCGCCATGATGAAAGACATGATGGGCGCCTTCCCCGTGGACACCAAGGCCATGGAAGACGCGTTCAAGACCCAGGCCACCCTGAGCGAGAAGCTCTCGGGCGTCGCCCTGGAAGCCGCCGAGAAGTCGGCCGAGATCAGCAGCGCCTGGACCAAGGACACCATTGCCAAGATGGCCGAAATGTCCAAGGCCAAGGCCGAGCCGGCCGACTATGCCAAGGCGATGACCGATTTCGCCTCGGCCTCCGCCGAAGTGGCCGCCGAGAACATGGCCGCCTATGCCGAGATCGCCAAGAAGGTTCAGATGGAAACCGTCGAACTGCTGATGGCTGCCGGCAAGGACATGAGCGAGGACGCGACCGCCGCCGTCAAGAAGGCGACCAACGACGCGACCGCCGCGGCCAAGAAAGCCACCGCAGCCGCCAAGTAATCGGCGCGAACACGGATTTGCACCCTCTCCTCCCAACCCGGTGCAAGTTCTGGGGCAGGTCTTCGGACCTGCCCCTTTTTCGTCTGCGCTTACCGTAGTTCGGCTTTCATCGCCGCCTCGGGGAAACAGGTGGCCGGGCGGCCCGTCGCTTCCTGCCAGCGCCCGATCGAGCGGCGCGTCTTGAACCCCGCCAGACCGTCGGCGCCGCCCACGTCATGGCCCATCCGCTCCAGCGCGCGCTGCATGGCTGCCACGTCCGAGCGGTAGAGCCCGCCGACATTGCCCCAAGGCGCGGAAAAATCCCCCATCCCATAGGCGATGCGGTCGCCCACGTGACCCACGAAGAGCGCGTAGAGATCGCTCATGTTGTAATCCTTGAGCACGTAGAAATTGGGCGTCACGATGAAGGCCGGCCCATGCCGCCCGGCGGGCATCAGCAGATACCCCTCGCCGCGCAGCTCGTGCTCGGGGAAGGGGCGGCCCGACACACGATCGATCCCCATCGCCACCCAATCGGCGATAGGTCGGCCCTGGTCCGGCCCCTCCAGCGTGCAGGAGACGCTCTCCGGCACCCGCACCTCGAACCCCCAGTCGCGCCCGGCGACCCAGCCATGTCGGTCGAGGTAATGGGCGATGGAGGCGATGGTGTCGGCCTCCGACCCCCAGATATCGGCCCGCCCGTCGCCGTTCCCGTCGGCGGCGTAATCCAGCAAGCTTGACGGCATGAATTGCGGCTGTCCCAGCGCCCCGGCCCAGCTGCTTTTCATGGCGCCCGCGGGCACGTGTCCGGCCTGCGCGATCTGCAAGGCGGCGATCAACTCGCCGGTGAAATAATCAGCGCGGGTGGACATGAACCCCTTGGTGCCCAGCACGCGAAAGGCGTCGTGCCGGATCGGCACCCGCCCATAGCCGCTTTCGCGCCCCCAGACGCCCAGCACGATACGCCCCGGCACCCCGGTCTCCGCCTCGACGCGGGCCAGCGTGGCGGCATGGGCGCGCGCCATCTCGCGCCCCACGCGGGTGGCGCCGGCCACGGCGTTGGCGTTGAAATACCGTGCCGGCTGACCGAACTCGGCCTGGCGCTGGCGCTTGGGCGTGCGCGCCTCGGTCCCCGGCGGCACCAGGTCGGGCAAGTCCCAGTTCAGACGCACGCCTTCGAGCGCCGCCCGGAAAGTGTCGCGCGACACGCCTTCGGCCCGCGCCCGCGGCCAGATCTCGGCCTGCAACCAGTCCTGGAATTGCCGCTCGATGGCGGCGCGGTCCTGCGCCGGGGCAGGGGCGGCGGCGAGCGCGAGAGACAGCGCCAGCCCTGGTGCGGCGAGGCGGCGCAGGGCGCGGCGGATAGCAGTTGACGGCATGATGGCGATGAATTACCCAATGCGGACCCAAGCGGGTATAGCTTAATGGTAAAGCCCCTGCCTTCCAAGCAGGCTATGTCGGTTCGATTCCGTCTACCCGCTCCACTCTTCTCCAGGCCCCGACAAATCCGCCCGCCCGCCACGGCGCGCTTGACCCCGGGCGGCGTCAAGGCCATGAAACGGCCCTGACGCGGCCCTGACGCGGCCCGCCCGCCGCACCGACCGAAAAGGAAGTTTCATGGCCCGCTCGCGCTCGACCCGAAGCCCCCAACCCGCCGCGCCCGGCGCGGAGGAGGAGCGCGCCACCTCGCGCAACCTCAAGGGGCTGTCGGCGCTCTGGCCCTTCATGAAACCCTACAAGGGGCTGATCGCGGCCTCGCTGGCGGCGCTGGTGCTGACGGCCTGCGTTTCGCTCACCCTGCCGCTGGCGGTGCGCCGGGTGGTGGACAATTTCCGCGCCGCCGACAGCGCGCTGCTGGACCAGTATTTCATGGCCGCGCTGGGCATCGCGGCGATCCTCGCGCTCGGCACGGGCCTGCGCTACGCGCTGGTGACCAGGCTGGGCGAACGCGTGGTGGCCGACATCCGCAAGGCGGTGTTCGACCGGGTGATCGGGATGAGCCCGCGCTTCTACGAGCAGATCATGACCGGCGAGGTGCTCTCGCGCATCACCACCGACACCACGCTGATCCAGTCGGTGCTGGGCTCCTCGGCCTCGATCGCGCTGCGCAACATACTGCTGTTCGTGGGCGGGTTGTTCCTGATGCTGCTGACCTCGGCCAAGCTCACCGGCATGGTGCTGTTGATCGTGCCGGTGGTAATCGTGCCGATCCTGACCCTGGGTCGCCGCCTGCGCGTCATCAGCCGCGAGAACCAGGACTGGATCGCCGCGTCCTCGGGCAACGCCTCCGAGGCGCTCTCGGCGGTGCAGACGGTGCAGGCCTTCACCGCCGAGGACGCCAGCCGTCACGCCTTCGCCGCGGTGACCGGGACGTCCTACGACGTGGCCCGCCGGCGCATCTTCGTGCGCGCGCTGATGACGGTGATCGTGATCTTTCTCGTGTTCGCGGGAATCGTCGGCGTGCTCTGGATGGGCGCCAACTCGGTGCGCTCGGGTGCCATGAGCGAAGGCGCGCTGATCCAGTTCGTGATCTATTCGGTGATGGTCGCGGGCTCGGTCGCCGCACTCTCGGAGATCTGGAGCGAGCTGCAACGCGCCGCCGGCGCCACCGAACGGCTGACCGAGCTTCTCGACGAGATGGACAGCGTCACCGACCCGGCCCAGCCCCGCGCGCTGCCGGAGCCGGTCGCGGGCGCGATCGGCTTCGACGCGGTCTCGTTCCGCTACCCCGCCCGCCCCGACGCGCCCGCGCTGGACGATGTGACCCTCGACATCGCACCCGGTGAAACGGTGGCCTTCGTCGGCCCCTCGGGCGCGGGCAAGACCACGATCATGCAACTCCTGCTGCGCTTCTACGACCCCGACACGGGGCGGATCACCATCGACGGCGTGGCGCTGACCGAGATGGCGCGCGCCGAGTTCCGCCGCCACATGGCGCTGGTGCCGCAGGACCCGGTGATCTTCGCCGCCTCGGCGCGCGACAACATCCGCTTCGGCCGCCCCGAGGCCAGCGATGCCGAGGTCGAGGCCGCCGCCCGCGCCGCCGCCGCGCACGAGTTCATCATGGCGCTGCCCGAGGGCTACGACTCCTCCGTGGGCGAGCGCGGCGTGATGCTCTCGGGCGGCCAGAAGCAAAGGATTGCCATCGCCCGCGCGATCCTGCGGGACGCGCCGATCCTGCTTCTGGACGAGGCCACGAGCGCGCTCGACGCCGAGAGCGAACGGCTGGTCCAGCAGGCCGTCGACCGGCTGGCCCAGGGCCGCACCACGCTGATCGTGGCGCACCGGCTGGCCACGGTGAAGAAGGCCGACCGCATCGTGGTGCTCGACCAGGGCCGCATCATCGCCCAGGGCAGCCACGACGCGCTGGTGGCCGAGGGCGGGCTTTATGCGCGGCTGGCGCGGCTGCAATTCACCGACGGCCTCGCCGCCGAGTAGGGTGGGGTGGGCGCCCGGGCAAGGCCGTCTGCCGCCACGGGGTGCCGTGGCTTTGCCTTACATCAAGGCGCGTCTTGCACGCGCGGGGCTTTTCTGCCCATCCTGAGCGGGATTTTTTCGAATTTCGCCCGGATTGCGGGCCTCAAGGGGAGGGAGGAAAGCCATGAGCTTTTCCAGCAAGGCCGACAGTCTGGCCATCGAAACCGAAATGCCGTGGGAGGAGCGTGATCTGCCGAAGACGCTTTATGCCATGCTGGCCGAGACCACGGCCAGGTTCCCGGACATGAAGGCGTCCAGCTTCCAGATCGAGTCCGGCCCCAAGGACAAGGCCGAGACGCTGACCTGGCAGGCGTTGCACGACCGCACCGTGCAGGCCGCCAACCTGTTCCGCAGCCTCGGCGTGGGCGAGAATGACGTGGTGGCCTATATCCTGCCCAACTGCAACGAGGCGGTGGTCACGCTGCTGGGCGGCGCCATCGCGGGGATCGCCAACCCGATCAACCCGCTCCTGGAGCCCGAGCAGATCGCCTCGATCCTGCGCGAGACCGACGCCAAGGTGGTGGTCACGCTCAAACCTTTCCCCAAGACCGACATTTCCCAGAAGGTGGTCGATGCCGTGCGCCATGCGCCGCATGTGCATACCGTGCTGGAAGTCGATTTGAACCGCTATCTCTCCCCGCCGAAAAGCTGGATCGTGCCGCTGATCCGGCCCAAGGTGCCCGACAAGGCGCATAACGCCCATGCCGATTACAAGAGCTTCAACCGCGAGGTGTCGAAACAGCCCAAGACGCTGAGTTTTCCCGACTCCAAGGGCGACCGGGTGGCCTTCTATTTCCATACCGGCGGTACCACCGGCATGCCCAAGGTGGCACAACACACTTATTCCGGCATGGTCTATAACGGCTGGATCGGGCACCGGCTGCTGTTCACCGAAAAGGACAACATCATCTGTCCGCTGCCGCTGTTCCATGTCTTCGCCTGCCACGTGATCCTGATGGCGGCGGTGGCCTCGGGGGCGCATGTGGTCTTTCCCACGCCCGCGGGCTATCGCGGGGACGGGGTGTTCGACAATTTCTGGAAACTGATCGAACGCTGGCAGATCTCCTTCATCATCACCGTGCCCACGGCGATCTCGGCCCTGATGCAGCGACCCGTGGATGCGGATGTCAACTCGGTGCAGATGGCGTTCTCGGGCTCGGCCCCGCTGCCGATGGAACTGTTCAAGCGCTTCGAGAAGGCCACCGGCGTGCAGATCGTCGAGGGCTATGGCCTGACCGAGGCCACCTGCCTTGTCTCCTGCAACCCCGTGGATGGCGAGAAGAAGGTGGGCTCGATCGGCATTCCGTTCCCCTATACGGACGTGAAGATCTACAAATCCACCAATGACGGCCCGGTCGAGGCCGAGATTGACGAGATTGGCGAGATCTGCGTGTCCAATCCCGGCGTGTTCGTGGGCCGCACCTATACCGAGGCCGAGAAGAACCGCGACCTGTTCTATCACGACACGTACCTGCGCACCGGCGATCTCGGGCGGCTGGACGCCGACGGCTATCTCTGGATCACCGGACGCGCCAAGGACCTCATCATCCGCGGTGGCCACAATATCGACCCCGCCGAGATCGAGGAGGCGCTTCTGGGCCATGACGCGGTCGCCTTCGCCGGCGCCATCGGCCAGCCCGACGCCCATGCGGGCGAGGTGCCCTGCGCCTTTGTCGAACTGGTGGGCGGGGCCTCGGTGACGCCCGAGGAACTGATCGAGTATTGCAAGGTGCACGTGCACGAACGCGCCGCCCAGCCCAAGCATATCGCGATCCTGGACGAGCTGCCCAAGACCGCGGTGGGCAAGGTGTTCAAGCCCGACCTGCGCAAACACGCGATCACCCGCATCTACAACGGGGCGCTCGAGAAGGCGGGCTGCCCGGCCCGGGTGGTGTCGGTAATCGACGACAAGAAACGCGGCCTGGTCGCCCAGGTCGAGCGCAACGGCGCGGACGAGGCGCAAGTGACCGACACTCTCGGCAACTTCACCCGGCCCTGGGAATGGGCCGAAACCGCCACCGCCGCCGCGTGACACCGGCGGGGGGCGGGGGGGCGGCGCCACCCCCCCCCCACAGGCCCCCCCGGGGCGCGACCCACCGCTGGCGG
>DOIS01000204.1 GCA_003511785.1 Paracoccaceae bacterium | reverse complement strand
CGCGCCGGGGAGGGATAGGCGGGCGCGTATGCGCCGCCCCGCCTATCTGGAGCGCAATGATGCCAGCGCCGTCCCGATCACCGAAGACCTCTGAGCCGAGACCGCCACGATGACCGATCCCCTGACCGACACCGATCCCGACCCGCGCCTGGACAGCGCCGCCGCCTGCCTGGTGCAGGGCGGCGTGATCGTGGTGCCCACCGATACCGTCTTCGGCCTGGCCGTCCTGCCCGAACGGGCCGCCTCTGTGGCCCGGCTCTTCGCGCTCAAGGACCGGCCCACGGTCAAGAACCTGCCGGTGATGGTCAGCGACGCCGACCAGCTCCGCGCCCTGGGCGTGCGGATGACCGACGCGGTCACGCGGCTTCTCGACAGCCCCTTCATCCCCGGTGCGCTAACGCTCGCGGTGGCGCTGGACGGCCCCTGCCCCGACTGGCTGGCGGGCCGCGACGAGATCGCCTTCCGCATCCCCGACGACGCGTTCCTGCGTGCGCTGATCGCGCGCACCGGGCCGCTTTTCGTCACCTCGGCCAATCGCAGCGGCCAGCCCACGCCCACCGCGCTGGAGGAGGTGCTGGCGCAGCTCACCGCCGCACCGGACATGGCACTGGATGGCCGGGTCACGGGCGACACGCCGTCGACGCTCATCAACCTCAACGCCACGCCGCCCAAGGTCGAACGCGAAGGCGCGATCCCGCCCGCGGAGATCTTCGCCTGGCTGGAGGGTTGAGACCATGGAGTTGATGCTGGGGATCGAGACCTCCTGCGACGACACCTCGGTGGCGCTGGTGGACCGCGCAGGGCGCGTGGCGGCCATCGAGACCGTCTCGCAATTCGAGATCCACGCCCCCCATGGCGGCGTCTATCCCGAACTGGCCAGCCGCGCCCATCTCGAGGCGATCCTGCCCGCGACCCGCGCGGCGCTGGACCGCGCGGGCATCGCACCGCGCGATCTGGCCGGCATCGGGGTGACGCGCGGGCCGGGGCTGATCGGCTCGCTGCTGGTGGGGCTGTCCACCGCGCAGGCGCTGGCGCTGGCCTGGGACACACCGCTCTACGGGGTCAACCACCTGCGCGGGCATATCCGCAGCGTGGACCTGGAGGAGGCGCGCCTGCGCCACCCGGCGCTTCTGCTGCTGGTCTCGGGCGGGCACACGCTGCTGGCGCATCTGCCCGATCCCTGGACCGTGCGCCTGATGGGCACCACGCGCGACGATTCGGTGGGCGAGAGCTATGACAAGGTCGCCCGCCTTTTGGGCCTTGGCATGCCCGGCGGCCCCGAGATAGACCGCCGCGCCAAGGCCGGAGAGGCGGTGATTCGCTTTCCCCGCCCGATGATCCGTGAAGGCTATGAGTTCTCCTTCTCCGGGCTGAAATCCAGCGTGGCGCGCCACTTGGAGACGCATCCCGACGCGGCCATCAACGACGTTGCGGCGTCTTTCGTCGCCTCCTGCCTCGACGTGCTGGCGGCCAAATGCGCCCGCGCCATCGACGAGGTGAACCCCGCCGCGCTGGCCGTGGTGGGCGGCGTCGCGGCCAGCCCGCAATTGCGCGCGCGCATGGCCGGGATCACCGATGCGGCGGGGGTCGAGCTTTGCCTGCCGCCCTTGCGCTGGTCCACCGACAACGCGGCGATGATCGCGCTGGCGGCCTGGGACTATGCCGACCGGGGGCTGAGGCCCGATTTGCAGCCCAAACCAAACCTCGGCGTCGAGACGCCCTGACGCAGCGCGCCCCTTTTCCCGGCGGCGGCCCGTGTTAGTCTGGCCTCAGCACAGACACCGGAGCCGCCAGCATGACCGACGCCCCGACGCTCACCTATGACCGCGACACGTCCATTGTCGCCCGTCTGCGCGCGGGCTTCGACAGCGGGCGCACCCGCGATCTCGCCTGGCGGCAGGCGCAGCTCGACGGGATGCGCCGGATGCTGATCGAACAGGAGCAGACCCTGCTGGACGCGTTGCGCAGCGATCTGCGCAAGCACCCGGTCGAAAGCTGGATGACCGAGATCGGCAGCGTGCTGGGCGAGATCCGCCACGCGCGCAAGAACCTGCGCCGCTGGGCCGCGCCGCGCCGCGTGCACACCGCGCTGATGGCGATGCCCGGACGCAGCCGCATCCTGCCCGAGCCGCTGGGCGTGGTGCTCAACATCTCGGCCTGGAACTATCCCTTGCAGGAGGGGCTGGTGCCGATGGTGGGCGCGCTGGCGGCGGGCAATTGCGTGTTGTTGAAACCCTCGGAACTGGGCCCGGCCAGCGCGCGGGCGCTGGGAGAGCTTCTGCCGCGCTATCTCGACCCTGACTGCGTGGGCGTCTACCAGGGCGGCCCCGACGAGACCGGCGCCCTCCTGAAGGAACGTTTCGACCACATCCTCTATACCGGCGGCGGCCATGTCGGGCGCATCGTGGCCCGCGCCGCGGCCGAGCACCTGACGCCCGTGACTCTGGAACTGGGCGGCAAGAGCCCGGCAATCGTCCATCGAAACACCAATATCGCCCTCACCGCGCGGCGGATCGCCTGGGGAAAATGGCAGAACGCCGGTCAAATCTGCATATCGCCGGATTATGTGTTGGTCCACGAGGCCGTGCGCGACGACCTGGTCGCCGCGCTGAAAACCGAGATCGCGGCCATGTATGGCCCCGACCCGCAGGCGTCCGAGAGCTATGGGCGGATCGTCAACGCCCGCCATTTCGACCGCCTGACCGGCTATCTCGACGGCCAGACGATCCTGCACGGTGGCCAGCACGACCGCGACGAGTTGTTCATCGCGCCCACGCTGCTGGACGCGCCCGACCCGACCGCCCCGGTCATGCAGGAGGAAATCTTCGGCCCCCTCCTGCCGGTGCTGAGCTATTCCGACCCGCAGGAGGCCATGCGCTTCGTCACCGCGCGCGACAAGCCGCTGGCGCTCTACCTCTTCTCGAACGACACGACGTTCACCGACGCGATGCTGGGCGGGATCAGCGCGGGCCAGGTCTGCGTGAACGACACGCTGATGTTCATGGCTTGCCCCGCCCTGCCCTTCGGCGGCGTCGGCGCCTCGGGCACGGGCAATTACAGCGGCAAGTTCGGCTTCGACACGTTCAGCCACCTCAAGCCCGTGCTGCGCCGGTTCTGGGCCTTCGACATCTCGCTGCGCTACGCGCCCTACACGGCGCGCAAGGGACGGCTGTTGCGCATGGCGGGGCGCTAACTGGCCCGGGCCGGCGCCCCGACACGTCGGGCTGTCGGGTGTCGGCAAGACTGGCGGTGCTGCCAGACGAAAGCGGACTCGTCTCTGCAAGGACAGTGACGCTGTCCCTTATGCCGCGCAGAGACCTCGCTACTCGGCCAGAGCAGCGGTTCGGTCGTGGACCTGTCGCGGGATTGTGCCGCTCCTTTGACCACGTATCGTGTCGTAAAGGAGAACACAGATGGCATCACGACCGACCGAGGAATTTCGCGCCGAAGCCGTGCGCGTTGCGTTGACGAGCGGCCTGCCGCGCAAGCAGGTGGCAGCGGATTTGGGGATCGGCTTCTCGACGCTGAGCCGCTGGATACAGCAGGATCGGCGCAATTCTGAGAAGCCAGGCGCTCAGTCGGATCTCGAACGCGAGATCGCGGATCTGCGGAAAGAGAACCGCCTGCTCCGGGAGGAGAGGGATGTGTTAAAAAAGGCCACGGTGTTCTTCGCGGAGAGAAGCAAATGAGGTTTGCCTTCGTCCACTGCCCGGCAGGGCATCACGAGGTGATGTCCCGAGAGGGGAAGAACACCGACGCGATGTTCCGGTGGAACGCCTGTGCGAGATCATGGACGTTAGCCCGCGCGGCTATCGGGCCTGGCGAAACCATCCCGTCAGTGCCAGCCAGCGCAAGGACCTGGTCGTGCTGGCCCATATCCGGGATCAGTTCGAGCAGTCCCCGGGCAGCTACGGCCGGCCGCAGATGACCGAAGAATTGAAAGAACTGGGGCTGGCTGTCGGCCACCGCCGCGTTGGCCGTCTGATGCGCGAGAACGGCATCAAGGTGAAGAGAAACAGGAAGTTCAAGGCAACCACGGACCGCAACCACAGCTTCAACATCGCGCCGAACCTGCTGAACCGGGACTTCATGGCGCCTCATCCGAACCGGAAATGGGCGGGCGACATAAGCTACGTCTGGACGCAGGAGGGATGGCTGTATCTGGCGCTCGCCATTGTCCTTGGACCAATGCGGACAAAGGCTCGCTCCTCGACCTGCATTCTCGGCGGGGGATCGGCTGGGCCGTCAGCAATCGGATGAAGCGCGACCTGGCGATCCGGGCGTTGAAGATGGCCATCGCGCTGCGGCGACCGCCGAAGGGCTGCATCCACCACACCGATCGCGGCAGCCAATACTGCTCCCACGACTACCAGAAGCTCCTGCGGCAGCATGGCTTCAAGGTCTCCATGAGCGGAACCGGGAACTGCTACGACAACGCAGCCGTCGAGACGTTCTTCAAGACGATCAAGGCCGAGCTGCTGTGGCAACGCTCCTGGCCAACGCGCCGCGCCGCTGAGCTGGCGATTTTCCAATACATCAATGGCTTCTACAATCCGCGCCGCAGGCACTCAGCCCCGGTCTGGAAAAGCCCCTTGGTTTTCGAGGCTCAGGCCGCGTAAATGGGAAATTGGGGCGGCATCAAAGCGTGACAGGTCCAAGCCGAGTTCTTTTGACAGGACCTTTCCGATAGCCTGTATTACTCTCGTTCGAAGGAACTCCTGGAAGCCGGCAAGAACCGGTTCGCGGGCGGCACAGCCCGGCAGGCGACGGCCCCAGCATCACCTTTGCGCTATCAATGTCTGACTTGCCGCCGCCATCGGAGCGCTGAAAGGTGCGATGCACCGCGAAACCGTCGCTGCCCTCAGAGACCGATTTACGTCATCTCAACGAGCACCTGTTGCGCGCAGCCGCCGGATCATTACTGTTGGTCCGGTGCATCCGAGCGAATGCTCGAGGCGCGCGCATCCTGGCAACCCGAAACCTGCTACGGCCCGTCATGGCATTGAGATTCCGCCGCACCCTCCGCGTCGCTCCCGGCATTCGGCTCAACCTGTCGAAGTCGGGGGTCAGCACATCCGTCGGTCCCCGCGGCGCGAGCCTGACGCTGGGCCGGCGCGGGATCTATGCTAATGCCGGGTTGCCCGGCACCGGCCTGTCCTACCGAGCCCGGCTCAATGGCAAGTCTAGGACCGCCGCGTCCGAAGCCTCGGCCCCGACCGTGGCGGAGCCGCTGTCGGATGACGCGGCCCTTGCCGCCGCGGACGCCCGGCTGAGCCGCATGCAGAGCGATCTGAAAGTACACCGGCCGGTGCCCCGTTCCTTCCCGCAGACAGCCCCCGCCACCCTCCGCCGGCCGGCACCGGACCGGGCCCTGCTGAAACGGCTGCTGCTCGATCCGTGCGACCGGGGCGCGTTCATTCTGCGCAGCGTGGCGCTGTGGCTGGGCCTGGGGGTGCTGTCTGAGAACTTCGTCGCCAAGAGCTGGCAGAGCCCCAGTCTCTGGCCGCTGCGGCTCGACGCCGACCTGTTTGTTCTGCTTCTGGCCGGCGCTGCCCTGTTGCAGCTCGTCTGGGCGGTGCAGCGGGGCCGGGACATAGGCATGCCCGTCGCGGCGACGGTCGTGGCCGGGATCCTCGCGGGGGCTCTGGGGGGCTGGGCGGTTCTGGTCGGCCTTGCGGCGCTGGTGTTCTGGCCCGGCCAGTCGGGGGATGCCGCAGTCCGGTCCTAGTCCCCCGCCGGATCCACCGGCCGCGACGTCACCGAGAGGTCCAGACCCTCCGGCAGCGCCGAGACCGCTGACAAGGAGGCCGTGGCCGCGAGATCGAACCCCCAGGCAGACGGGGCGACGGTGAGCCTGGCGCGATGCCCGAACCCCGGCGCCGCGATCTGCATCCCGAACCGCAGCAGCGTATCGCATCCGCCGAATGCGCGTTCGAAGGCGCTTGCCATCGCCAGCAGGTGCCGCGCCATCCCCAGGTTCCGGCGTCTCTCCATCGTGCGGCCGGCCCACTCCCGCCCTTGGACCCGACCGGACTTGACCTCCAGATACCGCGCGCCCCACAGCACATCGAAATCGCCCGCAGTCACCCATTCGATCTGCGCCTCGATGGCTCCCGCGTCGGGCCGCACGTAGACGGTCGCCGGGGCCGGGCTGCGGATGCGGGCGAAGGCTTCGCACAAGCGCCGCGACAGCATACCGGCCAGCGGGTCATCGCTCAGCTCGCCCGCGCCCGGCACCGGTTTGGCGGCCAGCGCCTCGGCCTGGGTTCTGAGCGCCTCCAGCCGGGCGCGGTTTATCTGGCGTTGCCCGTCGCGCGATCCCCCGCGGCCCGCGGGCCAGTCCAGTGCCGGGAACCCGTCGGCCGAGTTCAGGCCGCCCAGAACCACATCCGGCACCGAGGCGGCGAGCTGGTCGCGGATGGAGGCCAGCGCATCCGCCATCAGGTTCTTGGCCGCGGCTTCGACCAGCGTTCCGAACCCCTCGTCCTCCGTCGTTTCCAGAACCCAGCCCGGCTGCGAGATCGCCACCTTGCCGACCGTCCCGTTCTTCCCGGATGTCACCGGACGCCGCAGATCGGTCTCGCGGCGCACCCAGAGCCGGTCATGCACCGATAGCCAGCCCTCGGTCTCCTCGGGGGTCGCAGCGCGCGCCGGGGTGTTTGCCGGCAGGCTGAAGGAAAAGGCCGGCACGACCTGCAATCGGCGAAGCCCGATCATTGGCCCTGCTCCAGCAGTCGTTGCAATTGCCAGCCGGTAAGCGCGCCGGTGGGCGTCTGGCCCTCCCGCTCCTGCCAGGCCTGGATCGCGGCCCGGCTTTGGGGGCCGATGATCCCGTCGACCATACCCTTATAGAATCCCTGTTTGCGCAGCACGGCCTGCACCCGAACCACCTGCTGATAAGTCAGTTGCACCGGTGGACCGGTATCGGGCTCCGGATCGGGTTTCGCCGCAGCCGGACGTGGCGCGGGACGGGGGGCCGGGTCTTTCGACCCTGCGGGCGTCGCCACTTCCGCTGGTTGCGGCGACGGCTGCGGCTCCGGCCGTGCGGACCGCGGACGGGGCGCCTTTGGCTTAGGCCTCGGCGCCGGGGCCGGCGCCGCAGGTACAATTGGTTTCGCAAACGGTCCCGTGAGCGCCGGCGCCGGATCGCGGGACTGCGCCAGCAGGCTCAGTGCTCGGTCTGTGTCGATCCTGTAAAGCGCGCGCTGCCCCAGAATCAACGCCGCACGTGCGTCGCGCGTGGGCACCAACGCGCGGATCTGCTCCTTCAGGGTCTGCGGGGCGGTGATGCCGCTCCGGCCGTCCGAAACCGCGACGGTCCCGTCCTCCAGCGACAGGCTCAGCCGGTTGCGGGCGACGAGCTGGCTCACCGCCCGCAGCCGCGCCCGGTCGGCCACGTCGAGCGGCAGCGTCCAGACCGTGCTGCGATAATGATCGCCGCAGGGCACAAGCAATTGCACCGGCCGGTCCCCGACCGCCAGCGCGAGCTGCGTCAGGTCCGGCGCCAGCGGCTCGGCGCGGCGCACCCGCACCTCCTCGGGGAACTGCGTCGCCACCTCGGCGAGCGCCGTGCAGGCCGGGCCGTCGGCCTCCGCCAGCGCCTCCGGCCCAGCTCGCGACAACAACACCCCGGACCCGTCCGGCGCAGGCGCAAGCCAGCCGTCGCCCGGTGCGGCAACGATGCCGTCAGGGCCGACCGGACCCAGTTTCAGAGCACCCCTGCGGGTCGGTGCGAAAAGGCTGCCATCGGCGGCGTTCATCGGCGCGCCGGTCACGACAAGGTCGGTGAACCGCCCTGCTTCGAGGCGGCGCTGCAGGACGACACCGTTCAGCGCCCGGCCTTCGGCTTCCGGGCCGGCCTCGGTGTTGAACCAGGACCAGATCGCGTCGCGCCCGGCCCGATCGCGGCAACGCCCGGCACGGGCCACCTTGCCGTCCTGCCCCAGCGCCAGCCGCGCCGCGCCTGACATGCAAAGAACGGGTGTCTCGCCGGCCTTGTCGGACCAAAGCGCCGTCACGGTCTCGGGCCGGGCCTGTTTCGGCCCCCGCACCAATGTTCCAGCGCCCAGATCCCGCGCCGGAGAGCGCCACCAGCCCGCCGCGCGGGTCACGGTCTCGATCCGGTCGGGGAACGGCGCGGCCAGACCCGCATAGTCGTCGATCGAGAACCGGCCGGCGGAGAGCGCGATGGGCTCGTCCCGGAACCGGAAGGTCAGGGCGAAGCCGCCATCGCGCGACGCCGCCTTTCTGGTCACGGCCCAGGGTCCGTCCCGCACTAGAACCCGGTCCGCAAAGGGATCCGTATCCGTGAGTC
>DOIS01000279.1:1531-11199 GCA_003511785.1 Paracoccaceae bacterium | reverse complement strand
TCTATGCCGCCGCGGTCGAGGTTTCGGTCGGGCGCATGTTCCTGGCCGGTGTGCTGCCGGGCCTGCTGGCCGGGCTGATGCTGGGCGCGGCGCTGCTCCTGCCGCTGGCGCTCGACGCGGCGCTGCGGCTGGGAGCAAAGGGCGCGCGCGGCCCGGTGGGCGACTGGTTCTGGGCCGACCTGCGCGCCCAGCTCTCCAGCCTGAGCCTGGCGCAGATGGCGCTCTTGCTGGCGCTGGCGGCCAATATCGGGGTGGGCACGATGGTGTCGAGCTTCCGGCTGACCTTCACCGGCTGGCTGGATCAGCGGCTGGCGGCCGAGCTCTACGTCACCGCGCGCAGCGACGCGCAGGGCGCCGCCCTGGCCGAGTGGCTCGTACCCCGCACCGAGGCCGTGCTGCCGATCCGGTCCAGCCGCTTCGATCTGGCCGGCGCGCCGGCCGAGGTCTATGGCATCAAGGATCACGCCACCTATCGCGACCACTGGCCTTTGATCGCCGAAGGCCCCCGGGTCTGGGACCGTGTGGCGGCGGGCGAGGCGCTGCTGGTCAACGAGCAGCTGGCCCGCCGCGCCGATCTCTGGCCGGGCGCGCGGCTGGCGGTGACGCCCGATTTGAGCCTGCCGGTGGCCGGCGTCTATTCCGACTACGGCAACCCGCAGGGCCAGGCCATCCTGGCGCTCGACCTGCTCTTGGCGCTCGATCCCGAGACACCGAACCGGCAGTTCGGCATCCGCGTGGCCCCGGACCGGGCCGAGGCGCTGGCGCAGGAGATGCGTGCCGCCTTCGACCTGCCCTTCCGCGCGCTGGTCGATCAACCGGCGGTCAAGGCGCAGTCGCTGGCGATCTTCGACAAGACCTTCGTGGTCACGGGCGCGCTCAACGTGCTGACGCTGGGCGTGGCGGGCTTCGCCATCCTGACCGCGCTGCTCACGCTCTGGTCCGCGCGCCTGCCGCAGCTGGCGCCGGTCTGGGCGCTGGGGCTGACGCGCGCGCGACTGGCGCGGCTGGAACTGGCGCGCAGCCTGGCGCTGGCGGGGCTCACGGCGCTCTTCGCGCTGCCGCTGGGGCTGGTTCTCGCCTGGGTGCTGCTGGCCGTCATCAATGTCGAGGCCTTCGGCTGGCGCCTGCCGATGCATCTCTTCCCCGGCGACTGGCTGCGGCTCTTCGCGCTGGCGCTCATCGCCGCGGCGGCGGCCGCCGCCCTGCCCGCGCTGCGGCTGCGCCGGGTGCCGCCCTCGGAGCTGCTCAAGGTGTTTGCCAATGAACGTTAAGGCGCTGATGGTCTTCCTGCTGATCGCCCCCGCCGCGCTGGCGCAGGGTTTCGCCGGGCTGGGCACCGAGGCGGAGGGCTTCGCCGTGCCCGAACGCGGCCGCGCGCTGGAGTTTCCCGCCGATCACGGGGCGCACCCGGCCTATCGCATCGAATGGTGGTACCTGACAGCCAACCTGCGCGACACGCAGGGCCGCGACATGGGCGTGCAATGGACGCTCTTCCGCTCGGCGCTCGCGCCGCGCGAGGGGAAAGGCTGGGACAGCCCGCAGCTCTGGATGGGTCATGCCGCGGCGACCACGCCCGAGGCGCATCACGTCACCGAGCGCCGCGCCCGGGGCGGGATCGGCCAGGCCGGAGTCACGGTCGATCCCTTCCGGGCCTGGATCGACGATTGGCGGATGGAGGGCGTGGCGGGCGCCGGGCTGGACCGGCTGCACGTGACCGCCTCTGGGCCGGACTTCGCCTATGACCTACGGCTGAGCGCGCAGGGGCCGTTGGTCTATCACGGCGACCGGGGCTATTCGATTAAATCCGCCGAGGGGCAGGCCAGCTACTATTATTCGCAGCCCTTCTACAGCGTCAAGGGCACGCTGAGCCTGCCCGAGGGCGAGGTCGCGGTGACGGGCAGTGCCTGGCTCGATCGGGAATGGTCCTCGCAGCCGCTCTCGGAGAGCCAGGACGGCTGGGACTGGTTCTCGCTGAGCCTCGAGACCGGCGCGAAGATGATGGGCTTCCGCCTGCGCGACGCGCGGCTGGGGGATTACACCTCGGCCACCTGGATCGCGCCGGACGGGACCGCCACGCCGGTGCCGGACGGGGCGCTGCGGGTCACGCCGCTGGAGGTGACGCGCGTGGCCGGGCGCGATGTGCCCACGCGCTGGCGGGTGCAACTGCCCGCGCGCGGAGTGGATGTGGAGGCGGCGGCGGTGAACCCGCAAGCCTGGATGGAGACCTCCTTCCCCTATTGGGAGGGGCCGGTGCGGGTGAAGGGGAGCCACGCGGGGCGCGGGTACCTGGAAATGACCGGATACGAGGGGGTGTCAGAGCGCTGACGCGGTCCGATCCGGTCGGATCGCGGGGCGATCCGGCCGATGCGGCGCGCGTTGTGTTCATCTCGGGTCACTGGCGTGACCCGACCGATGCGAGGGGGCGCTGCCCCCTCGCGCTCCCCCGAAGTATTTCTTGCAAGAGGAAGTGCCGGGATTGGGTTAACTTCGATCCGCAAGACTTTGAAAAGAGCAGAAAAGGAGACAGGGCGCGGCGGTCCGCCTCCGGCCTTCAGGCTTTTGCCTTTGCCCCCTTTTTCTCTTCCTTCACCTTCTCGGCCAGGTCCCGCGCGATGGCGAAGGCGCCCTTGATCTTGTCGGCGTCGCTCTTCCAGTCGCGGCGCACCACGATCTTGTTGTCCTTGACCTTGGCCAGCCCCTTCTGGGCCTGGATGAACTCCACCAATCCCTGAGGCGAGGCGAAATGATCGTTGTGGAACTGGATCGTGGCCCCCTTGGGGCCGCCGTCGAGCTTGGCGATGCCGGCGCGTTTGCACATCGCCTTGATGCGCACCACCAGGAGCAGCGTGTTGACCTCGCGTGGCAGCTTGCCGAAGCGGTCGATCAACTCGGCGGCGAAACCTTCCAGTTCAACTTTGCTGTGCAACCCACTGAGACGGCGATACAATCCCAGCCGCACGTCGAGGTCGGGCACATACTCTTCAGGGATCAGCACCGGCACGCCGAGATTGATCTGCGGCGCCCATTGCTCGTCCGCGTCGCTCAGCCCCTCCATCTCGCCCGCGCGGATCTTGGCGATCGCCTCCTCCAGCATCGACTGGTAAAGCTCGTAGCCCACATCGCGCATCTGACCCGACTGTTCCTCGCCCAGGAGGTTACCGGCGCCGCGGATGTCGAGATCCTGGGAAGCCAGTGTGAAGCCCGCGCCGAGACTGTCGAGACTGCCCAGCACGCGCAGGCGTTTCTCGGCCGATTGTGTCAGGCGCTTGCGCGGCTCGGTCATCAGATAGGCATAGGCGCGGGTCTTGGAGCGGCCCACCCGGCCCCGGATCTGATAGAGCTGGCTCAGGCCGAACATGTCGGCGCGGTGCACGATCATCGTGTTGGCGGTGGGAATGTCGAGGCCCGACTCCACGATGGTGGTGGCCAGCAGCACGTCATACTTGCCGTCGTAGAAGGCGTTCATGCGATCGTCGAGCTCGCCCGCCGCCATCTGGCCATGCGCCACGACATAGGTGAGTTCCGGCATCTGCTCGCGCAGGAAGTCCTCGATCTGCGGCAGGTCCTTGATGCGGGGGACGACGAAAAAGCTCTGCCCGCCCCGGTAATGCTCGCGCAGCAGCGCCTCGCGGATGGTCACGGCGTCGAACTCGCTCACATAGGTGCGGATCGCCAGCCGGTCCACCGGCGGTGTGCCGATGATCGACAGGTCCCGCACCCCCGAGAGCGAGAGTTGCAGCGTGCGCGGGATCGGGGTCGCGGTCAGCGTCAGCACGTGGATGTCGGTGCGCAGCTGCTTGAGACGCTCCTTGTGCCCCACCCCGAAATGCTGTTCCTCGTCAATCACCAGCAGTCCGAGGTTCTGGAACCGCACCCCCTTGGCCAGGAGCGCATGGGTGCCCACCACGATGTCCACCGTCCCGCGCGCCAGCCCGTCGCGGGTGGCGGCCGCCTCCTTGGCCGAGACGAAGCGCGAGAGCGGGCGGACATTGACCGGGAAGCCCCGGAACCGTTCGGCGAAAGTGGCGTAGTGCTGGCGCGCCAGAAGCGTGGTGGGGGCGATCACCGCCACCTGCACGCCGGACATGGCGGCGACGAAGGCCGCGCGCATCGCCACCTCGGTCTTGCCGAAGCCCACATCGCCCACGATCAGCCGGTCCATCGGCTGGCCGCTGGTCATGTCGGACACCACGTCCTCGATGGCGCGCAGCTGGTCGTCGGTCTCCTGATAGGGGAAGCGCGCGGCGAAAGCCTCCCAGGCGTGGTGTTCGGGTTCCAGCACCGGCGCCTTGCGCAGCGCCCGTTCGGCGGCGATGCGAATGAGGCGGTCGGCCATCTCGCGGATGCGTTCCTTGAGCTTGGCCTTCTTGGCCTGCCAGGCGCCGCCGCCCAGCTTGTCGAGAAGCCCCTCCTCGTGGCCGTATTTCGACAGAAGCTCGATGTTCTCGACGGGCAGGTAGAGCTTCGATCCTTCCGCATATTCAAGGAGCAGGCATTCATGCGCCGCTCCGGCGGCGGTGATGACCTCCATCCCCTGGTAACGGCCGATGCCGTGATCGACATGCACCACCAGGTCGCCGGGCGAGAGCGATTGGTGCTCGGTCAGGAAATTCTCCGCCTTGCGGCGTTTCCGCGGCTGGCGGATCAGGCGGTCGCCCAGCACGTCCTGTTCGGCGATGACGGTGAGTTTTTTCCCGGGGTCCGTGGAAAGCGGCCCCTCGAACCCCGCCTCCAACGCCCAGACCGCGAGGTGCAGCCCGGTCTTGCCGATGCGGGTGCCGTCGGCGATCTCGACCGCGCCAATATGGCCCTCGTCCTCGATCAGCCCGGCAAGACGTTCGCGCGCGCCTGTCGAATAGGAGGCGAGCACCACCGGGCCCTCCTGGAGCTTCACTTTGATATGCTCGGACAAGGCCCCGAAAAGGCTGGTGTTTTCCTGTTGCCGCTCGGGGGCGAAGCTGCGCCCGATGCGCCCGCCCGCGTCGATCACGCCCGGGCGGTGGCCTGGGCCAGCGGGCGGAACTGCAGCACCCGGCGCCCGGACACGGCGGCGTCCCAGGCGGGGTCGTCAAGGTAGAGCCCCTCTGGCGGGGCGGGTTTGTAGACGCTGTCCATGCCCGCCCCGCGCGTCTTCAATGCGTGTTGCCGGGTCTGGTACTGATCGACGATCGACTCCCAGCGCGCCAGCCGCGCCGGCCCCACTTGGTCGTCGAGCGTGACGCTCGCCTCGGGCAGATAGTCGAAGAGCGTCTCGAGCCGGTCATGGAAGAAGGCCAGCCAATGCTCCATGCCCTGGTGCTTGCGCCCCGCGCTGACCGCCTCGTAGAGCGGATCGTCGGTGCCCGCCGCGCCGAACTCGATGCGGTAGTTCTGGCGAAAGCGGGTGATCGCCGCCTCGTCCAGGATCACCTCGGAGACCGGGGCCAGTTCGACGGCGTCGAGTTTCTCGGTGGTGCGCTGGGTGGCCGGATCGAAGCGGCGCGCGCCGTCGAGCACGTCGCCGAACAGGTCGAGCCGCACCGGCCCGCCCTGCCCCGGCGGGAAGATGTCGAAGATGCCGCCGCGGATCGCGTAATCGCCGGGCTCGGTCACGGTGGGCGCCTGGGAAAAGCCCATGCGCACCAGGAAATCGCGCAGGGCGCCCTCGTCGATGCGTCGCCCCACCTGCGCGGTGAAGACCGCCTGGCGCAGCAGATCGCGGGCGGGCAGGCGCTGCATCGCCGCGCCGAGCGTGGTCAGAAGCACGAACCGCTCGGGCAGGCGGTGAACCAGCGCCGCCAGCGTGGCCATGCGCGCGGCCGAGATGTCTGGGTTGGGCGAGACCCGGTCATAGGGCAGGCAATCCCAAGCCGGGAAGGTCAGCACCGGCATGTCGGGCGCGAAGAAGGCCAGCGCCGCGCGCATTGCCTCCATCCGCTTGTCGTCGCGCGCGACATGGGCAACGGGGCCGCCGCTGCGGCCGATCTCGTCAAGGATCAGGCGGGCGTCGAAGCCTTCGGGCGCGCCGCCGACGGTGATATGTCCCTGTGCCTGGGTCACGTGATGCCTTTCGCTGGGTCGTGGGGCCGAGATGGGGCGGGTCGCGCGCGGGTCAACCGCCCAGCACGCCGGCGGTCATGTTGACATACATGCCCCAGACCGCGGTGACGAAGATCGCCAGCGTGCCGATCATCTTGGTGTAGAGACGGTGGCGCAGCAACCGCTTGCGCAGCGCCGCGCCCTCGGGGGCCTCGTTTTCGATCCGAACAGCGGTGGCCACGCTCAGCCAGGCCACCATCGACATCGGCAGGGCGATGAGAAACACGGCCTGCGCGAACTCGACCGAAAAGACGAAGCCCAGAACGATCAACCCCGACAGCAGGAAGAAGGTGAAGCCGGTCAGCCAGACGCCGGACACCCGCGCGATGTAAAGCAGGCGGTTGACGTTGATCCGCACCATCGCCTGGAGGTCGTCCTCGGCCTGGCCGCCATTGCGCCGGGCGCGGGTGATCATGTCATAGGGCACGCCCAGAACCCAGTGGCTGGCGGTGGACCAGACCACGGCGAGAACGATCCAATACCACAGGTTGGAAAAGGACCGCATGTCGATCAGCTCGAAAATCGAGGTATACCAATCCACGCGCCCCGCCCCCTTGCCGTTTCCGCCCCGGCGTTCTATCCCAGCGGGGCGGGATTGCCCAGAGGCGCGCGACGCCGAATTCCGCCCCCCCGACCGCATGCTCCGCTGCCGCCGCGGCAGCTTGGAACAAGCGCAGGGCAGCGGACATTACCCCAATACATCTTAGAGTTATAGTCAGCATCGAGGAGACGACATGCCTTTGGAATATGCTCAGCAATTCGCCGACGACGATCTGACCCGGGACGTCTATCCGACCCGACAGGGCGGCGCCGAGGAGCGCTGGATCGACCGCCAGGACCCGGTGGTGTGGTCGGAATGGACCGAAGACGCGCCGATCTCGCAAAAGGACGCCGAGAAATTCAACCGTGACGGGTATCTGGTGCTCAAGGACCTGTTCGACACCGAGGAGGTCCGCGCCCTGATCGACCGGGCCGCCGAGCTGCGCGCCGATGGCAAGAGCCTGCGCAGCGACGACGTGGTGTTCGAGCCGGGCAGCGAGGAGGTGCGCACCATCTTCCGGCTGGAGGATCACGACCCGCTGATGATGCGCCTGGCACGGGACCGCCGGCTGGCCGGGATCGCGCAGTTCCTGTTGAACGACGACGTCTACGTTCACCAATCGCGATTGAACTACAAGCCGGGCTTTACCGGCAAGGAATTCTACTGGCACTCGGATTTCGAGACCTGGCACGCCGAGGACGGTATGCCGCGGATGCGCGCTGTCTCGGCCTCGCTGCTCCTGACCGGCAACCGGGCGCATAACGGCGCGCTGATGCTGATGCCCGGCTCGCAGAACGTCTATGTGAGCTGCGCGGGCAAGACGCCCGGACAACCACAAGAGCTCGCTCAAGGCGCAGAAAGTGGGCACGCCCTCGCCCGAGAGCCTAACCGCGCTGGCCGAGAAGTTCGGTATCAATGATGCCGAGGGGCCGGCGGGCACGCTGATCCTGTTCGACTGCAACACCATTCACGGCTCGAACGGCAACATCACGCCCGATCCGCGCTCGAATGCGTTCTTCGTCTACAACGCGGTGTCGAACCGCCTGCAAGAGCCGTTCTCGGCCGAGAAGCCGCGCCCGCCCTTCCTGGCCTGGCAGGACGAGCCGCCGGCGATCGATCTGCACGAAGGCAAGCTCAAGCTGGTGTAAGCCGGCGCGAACCCCGACCAATGACGGGCGCCCGATGTGGCGCCCGTTTTCTTGTGCCCGCTCCGGGGCCGGAGGCGGCTCTGGACATGGGCGCGCGCGCGGTGCATCCCTGCGGGAACGCATGAGACGAGGAGCGCGCGAGATGATCCCCACCCAAGGCCCCTTCCCCGCCACGCGGCTGCGCCGCGCGCGCAAGTCGCCCGCCATCCGCGCCCTCGTGCGGCAATCGCATCTCTCGCCCGACGACCTGATCTGGCCGCTCTTCGTGCGCGACGGCGAAGGGGTGGAAGAGCCGATCCCCTCGATGCCCGGCGTGGTGCGCCGCTCGGTGGACCGGATCGTGGAGGCCGCGCGCGAGGCGCATTCCCTGGGCATCCCCGCGATCTGCCTGTTTCCCTATACCGCACAGGACGCCCGGACCGAGGATTGCGCCATGGCCTGGGACCCCGAGAACCTCTCGAACCGGGCGATCCGCGCGGTGAAGGAAGCGGTGCCCGATCTCGCGGTGATGACCGACGTGGCGCTCGATCCCTACAACATCAACGGCCATGACGGGTTCGTGGTGGACGGCCAGATCGTCAATGACGAAACCGTCGAAGCGCTGGTCAAGATGACGCTGGCGCAGGCGCGCGCGGGCGCCGACATCATCGGGCCCTCGGACATGATGGACGGGCGCATCGGCGCGCTGCGCGCCGCGCTGGAAAGCGAGGGCCACCGCGACGTGCTGATCCTGTCCTATGCCGCGAAATACGCCAGTGCCTTCTACGGCCCGTTCCGCGACGCGGTGGGCGCCTCGGGGGCGCTGGTGGGCGACAAGAACACCTATCAGATGGACCCGGCCAATTCCGACGAGGCGATCCGCCTGGTCCAGCGCGACCTGAGCGAGGGCGCCGACATGGTGATGGTCAAGCCCGGCATGCCCTATCTCGACATCTGCCGGCGGGTGAAGGATGCCTTCGGCGCGCCGACCTATGCCTACCAGGTGTCGGGCGAATACGCGATGCTCAAGGCGGCGGCGGCGAACGGGTGGCTCGACGGCGAGAAGGTGATGCTGGAGAGCCTGATGGCCTTCAAGCGGGCGGGCTGCGACGGGGTGCTGACCTATTTCGCGCCCGACGTGGCGCGGGTGTTGCAGAGCACGTAGCAAAAAACGCCTTAGGATAGGAAATCCCTATCCTAACGAACAGTCCCATAGTATTTTCCTTGGACTTTCGGAGTGCATATCAGCCTGAGACGACAGGCTATGCATTCACAGGGAGATTACGCATGGACATTTACGGGACCAGTGGCAACGACACGCTGATCGGCACGAACGGCGGGGACGATATCGTGGGGCGGGCGATGACCTGCTCTTCGGATTGGGCGGCCGCGACGACCTCTATGGCGGGGCGGGCAACGACCTCCTCGACGGCGGCAACGGCCGGGACGACCTCTACGGCGGTGCGGGTAACGACACGCTGGATGGCGGCAACGGAAATGACGACATGTATGGCGGATCGGGCGCCGACACCTTCGTCTTCGGCGCCGGGCGGGACACCGTCGAGGGGGTCGAAAGCGAGGACCGGATCGAGCTGGATGCCGACCTTGGCGTGTCTGATTTCGCCTCGTTGATGGCGCTGAGCCGGCCCGCCGAGGGCGGCGACAGCATCCTGTTCGATTTCGGCGGTGGCCACACGCTCCTGCTCGAGGACGTAACCGGCGCCGAGCTGTCGGCCAGCCAGTTCGGCTTCGACGCCGCGCCGACGCCCCCGCCTCCGGCGCCACGTCGGGCAACGACACCCTGACCGGCACGGGCGGGGCGGACGATCTGGACGGGATGGCCGGGAACGACGTCCTGCGGGGCCTCGGCGGCAATGACGACCTCGACGGGGGCGCGGGCAACGACCGGCTGGCCGGCGGCG
>DOIS01000279.1:0-1153 GCA_003511785.1 Paracoccaceae bacterium | reverse complement strand
GGCGGCGGCGGGCGCGACGATCTGGATGGCGGCAGCGGCCAGGATACGCTGGATGGCGGACGCGGCAACGACACGCCCGAAGGGGGAGCCGGCGATGACACCTTCCTCTTCGGCCACGGGCGGGACGTGATCGGGGATTTCGAGGACGGGGACCTGATCGTGGTCGACGCGGGGCTGGGGGTCGCCAGCGCGGCCGAGGTGCTCTCACTGGCCCGCTCGGCCGATGGTGGCGACGACGTGGTGATCGATTTCGGGGGCGGCGCGGTGCTGCGCCTGGAGGACGTGTCGCTGGCCTCGCTCGGCACAGGCGATTTCGCGATCGGGTAAGGACCGTCCCGGCGGACCGATCGCGCATGAAACCAGCCGGTCGGCGGGCAACAACCCGCCGACCGGCGCGCCCCGACGCTTGACAGGTGACAGAACCCCGCACCGCGCGTATAAGGCGGGCCAAGGCCGGAGCGAACCGGACAGTCACGGGCAAGAGACAGGCAAAACAAATGAGCAAGACGATTTCCCCGACATGGACGCGGCGCGGCTTCACCCTTTCGGCGTTGGCCGGGATCGGCGTGACGGCCGGCTGCGCCAATGGCGTGGGCTCGTCCGGCGCCTCGAAGATCGAGGCGCGGGTCGATGCCACGCTGAACGAGATGTACACGCGCTATCCCAACACGATCGAGATCGCCGAGAAGTCCAACGGGATGCTGGTCATGCCGCTGATCACCGAGGCCGGGTTCGTGTTCGGCGGTTCCTATGGCGAGGGCGCGCTGCGCGTGGGCGGCGTGACGGTCGATTACTACTCGGTGGCCTCGGCCAGCTGGGGGTTCCAGGCGGGCGCGCAGCAATTCGCCCATGTTCTGTTCTTCATGACCGACGACGCGCTGGCCGATTTCCGCGCGGGCTCCGGTTGGACTGCGGGCGGCGACATCGGCTATGTGGTCACCGACAAGGGCAGCTCGGTCGCCGCCGGCACCAACACGCTGGGCAAACCGGTGATCGCGGCGGTGTTCGGCCAGGCCGGGCTCTTCGCCGGTGCCGCCCTGGAAGGCACGAAATACACCCGCGTGATCCGCTGATCCCGGGCGGGGTCAGACTTTCGGCGAAAGTCTGACCGCAAACTTTCCCATGAAAGTTTGCTAGGGTCAGGACTCATAGC
>DOIS01000387.1 GCA_003511785.1 Paracoccaceae bacterium | reverse complement strand
CCAGAACAGGCTAGATCGTATCATCTCGGGCCAACAGAAACCTGAACAGGGATTGCCGGGCCAGCGGGAAGCTCAGGTGCACCACCGCGCCGGGCAGGTCCCGGATCTGCTCGGCGGCGTTCTCGCTCACGCCGACCACCACCTGGCTGAGCACGCCGTGCTTGATGATCTTGGCCGCCAGCGACTGGTTGCCCAGGCGAATCCCCAACTCGCGCGTGTCCACCGTGGCAAAGTCGCGGTCAAGCAACCGCGCCTCGAAGACGATCTCCGAGCCGGTGCGGGTGTCGCTGATGGTGCCGCGCACGGGCTGGCCTGGCGTGAGGACCACCGCGTGCCGGTTCTCGAGAAAGCCGACGATCTCGTGCGTGTCCGCGTTCTCGGACGTCTCGGGTCCGGGCAGGGTGATGTCCGTGCGCACCAGGATCGGGAGGCCGCGCTCGTCGTGGGCGCGGGCCGCGACGACGCTCAGCGGCTCGGCCGGCGGGGCGGAGAACTCGGCGAAGCCCGAGAACAGCTCGACCGATCCGGCCCGCTCATGGTCCATATGCACCGCGCCGACCGACAGGCCGCCCGCCTCCAGCGCCGCCGTCACCCGGGCAGGATCGGCGGGCAGGGCAATCTCGATCTCTTGCGCGCCGTGTCGCAGCACGATCCGCCCGGATGTGGCGGTGCCGTGAACCAGGAAGGACAACCCGGCCGCGGCGCGCCGCGTGGCCAGCAGGCGCAGCGGATCGTCCCGCGCGACCCCGGCGCGGCTGGCCTGCAAGCGACGCATGTCGGTGGCGACCCCGTCGGCCAGGGCCACCTGTGGCAGCACCGCCTTGGCCAGGTGGCGCGCTTCGGCTTCCGAGCGCATTGTGTCGCGCAGCGCGGCCAGGTCGCGCAGCTGCTCATCGAGGTTTTTTTAGCCGTTCGCCCAGGATCGCGATCTCGGCGGCGTCGATCGACTGGTTGTAGGCCAGTTCGTTGATCGCCTTGACCAGGTCCAGGATGGTCTTTTCGGTCGAGAACCGCGTGCCTTTCGAGGTTATGACCGACAGCCGCTCGGACTGGATGTCCTCAAGCATGGTGGCCAGCTTCTGGGCCGGCAGGGCCGAGATCTCTCCCGAGCGCCTCACCAGCTCTTCCAGCGTGCCGAGCTGCTCCAGCCGCTCGGCGTTGAGCGCGTCAATGTCGCTTTGGGAGTCGCGCGTGTAGGTTTGCAGGTCGCCGAGGAGGGTCTGGGTCTCGGCCAGCAGCGCCGCGCGCGCCTCCAGCCTCTCGGCGGTCGCGTCCCGCTTGGCCCGGTCGCGGTCGCGGTCCATGATGATCTTGGACGCCTTTTCCAGGTAGTCGGCCTCGGCCCTGGCCAGCTCGCACTGAAGCGTCCCCTCCAGCAGCCCGTTCTGCGCCACCGCGTCGCCATAGGTGACGGCGGTCACGATCTGGCCCGGCAGGAACCGGCCATCCTGCGCCGCGAAGTGCAGCACCTGCCCGGGTTGATCGGCGCGAATCGTGCGCACCCCGCCGGGATGCACCACCAGTCCGAAACCCGTCCACCGAGAAGGACACCGGGACGAAAAACACGCCCAGCGCGGCGGGCAACAATCCGACCGGGACGGAAAACAGCTTCATCAAACGACCTTTCGATGGCCCGCAGTATAGGCGGGCGCCGCGTCTTCGCAAACCTGCATATGTGCGGCCACCGGCCGATCAGCGGCCGGCATCCGCCCCCGCGGCCGCGCCGGTCAGCGCCGAGTGCACCAATCCCACCGATTCCAGCGTGTGCCGGTCGCCGGTCAGCATCCGGTCGGCGCGCACGGTCGGGCTGGCCTCGGGGTCCCAGTCCGCGTCCTGCACGAAGCCGCGGGCGCGGGCCCGCAGGAAGAGCTGCTCGGCCATGTTGAATTTCAGGCTCGGGCAGGGCAGCTTGCCGCTCTCGCCGGAGGCGTAGTCGTTATGCACGAACTTGAAGGCGCAGGCGCCCGCGCAGGCCGGCAGGACCTTGCAGTCGCTGCACACGGGGTTCTCGAAGGGCGACCAGTTGCTCCACATCGCCTCGGTCCGGGCATCCCGCGGACGGGTCGATCCCATCACCGACCCGACACACCGGGCCGGGTCCATCACCGTGTCCCAGCACTTGTGCAGATCGCCATTGGGCACGATCACGTAGCTGTTGGGTTTGACGGCAGTGCACAGCCCGAGGTAGCGCGGCATCTTCGGCAGCGCCATCAACCCCTTTTCGAAGGCGAGCGACTGAAGCCGCGTCTCGGTCTCGGCATAGTCGGTCTTGCTCAGGCAGTCGCCGCAGCCGCCCGACGCGGCCTCGGCCACGCTTTCGACCGGGGCGAAATAGACGCTGACCCCGTTATGGACGCCCAGGCCCTTCGCCGCCAGCACGTCGAGCAGCGCGCGCGCCTCGGCCTCGTTGCGGCCGTCGATATTCACCCGGACCGAGAACTTCAGCAGCTTGCGCCGGGCGATGGCGTGCATGTTGTCGATGATCTGGCGAAAGGTGCCGCGCCCGCTGGTCAGGTGCCGGCGGCTGTCATGCGCGGCCTCGTCGCCGTCGATGGTGATCTGGACCTTGCCCACGCGCGCGGCGCGTTCGTCGGTGACGGCGTTGCGCACATAGCCCCCTGCACGAAGCCGCGCCAGGCGGCGGTGAAGGGCAGCGTGCCGGCGCCTTCCAGTTCGCGCCACATGGCCATGTCCGCCGGCTCCCAGATCGCGAAGGACTGCGACAGGGTGTTGTAGGCGAGGTGCCGGTCGCCCCGCAGCGGTACGAGGATGGTGTAGCGCGACGGCGTGATCCGGGTGCGCGCGTCGCCGGCGGTGTTCGTGGCCGGGCTTCCGTCAGGCATGGACCGTCCTCCTCCGTTTCGCGGCAAGCACCTGGAACAGCAGGACGGACAGAAGGGCTGACGCCGCCAGGATGCAGGCCGACCAGTTCCAGTCGCCGGTGCCGGACGGGCCGGGGGCCAGCACCTCGGTCAGCATGATCCCGTTTATCGCATGAATGCAGGCGACCACCAAAGGATTTGTCCCGATCAGCCTGAGGGTCAGAAGGAAGGCGCCGACACCCGCCCCGACCATCGCGGCGGGCAGCCCCTGCGGCAGGTAGAAAATGAAACAGGACAGGACCGAGACGAGATAGATCGCCCGGATGTCGGCATGGAACGCCTTGATCGCCGCTTCGCGGAGAAAGAGCGTCTGGGCGAGCGCGAACACCAGCAGCGTCGCCACCGTCCCGGCCGGCATGTTTTGGACCGCGAAGGGGGTGAAGGGCGGCTCGCCGGATGCCAGCGCCCAGGAGACCGGCGCGATCCACAGGGCCGGGGCCACGGCCAGGCCCAGCGCCGTGCGGCGCCATGACCAGCCCAGCCTGCGGTCGTCATACAGGTCGTGCCCCGGCCGGCGCAGCAGGAAGACGACATCGCCGCGCAGCAGGATCAACGCAAGCAGCAGCAGGCTTGCGTGGGAGAGCATGGACATTTCCGAGGGGGTCAGGCCGAACACGCCGTGGCGCATGGTTTCGGACAGGCCGACGAACAGGAGAAAAAGAACCGAATAGGCGATATGCACCGGGCCACTCCGCTGACCGCAGATCGAAAACTGCCGCGCAGTCTGCACGCCGCCGGCCCGGAATGCAAAGCCCATGACCGCCTGTCCCGCGCGGCCGGGCGGGAGCCGGGCATCGCGGACGGGTCAGGGGTGCCGTCGTCCCCGGAGCGGGGATGCAGGGGGATGGTCAAGGTTCACTGGCGAACGCCGCTGAACCTTTCCTGCCAGTCCTCGCGCTGCTCGTCGGTGATCTTGGCAAAGAGCACGTCGGGCACGGTGAAGGCATGGCCGGGGGCCAGCACTTCGAGCGCCGCGCGCAGATCGCCGGGCCAGTCGGTGACGTCGGTCTGCATCGCCTCCAGCATCCGCGCGCTGGCAAACGGAATGAACGGCGCCGAGAGCACGGCATAGAGCCGGATCAGGTTCAGCCCCATGCGCACCTGTGCGGCGGCCTGCTCGGGGTCTTCCTTGAAGGTGGCCCAGGGGGCGGCGGATTGCAGGTATTCGTTGCCCGCGACCCAGATCGCGCGCAGCGCCGAGGCAGACTTGCGCACCTCCATCGCGTCCATGTGCCGCTCATAGGCACGGGTCCGGGTGGTCAGTTCCTCGATCAGCGCCGCCTCGCGGTCGCCCCAGGCGCCGCCTTCCGGCACCGCCTCGCCGAACTTCGATCGGCAGAACTTGGTGATGCGGCTGACGAAATTGCCCAGCACGTCGGCCAGGTCCTTGTTCACCGATTGCTGGAAATGCTCCCAGGTGAACTCGCTGTCCGAGCTTTCGGGGGCATGGGCCAGCAGCCACCAGCGCCAGTAGTC
>DOIS01000385.1:6533-7211 GCA_003511785.1 Paracoccaceae bacterium | reverse complement strand
CCGGACCGCGTGGCGATCTGGGGCACGTCCTTCTCCGGCGGGCATGTGATGGACCTAGCCCGCGACGCGCCGGTGGCCGCCGCCATCGCGCAGGCGCCCTTCGCGGACGGACGGGCCAATACCGGAGACCCCAAGACGACCTTCAGGCTCTTTCTGGCCACCCTGCGCGACCGCCGGCGCGGAAAGCGGGGGAAATACCCCTATTACGTCGGCTCCATCGGCTTTCCCGGCGATCTCTGCGCCATGACCACGCCGGACGCGGTGCAGCCCGACTGGTGGCAGAAGGAAGGCGGCTCTCTCTGGGAGAACCGGGTCACCCCGCGCGTCTTCCTGCAACTGCTGAAATGGCGGCCCGGCACGCTGACCGCGGGCGTCCCCTGCCCGCTTCTGGTGCAGATCGCCACGCGGGATGCGGTGACCCCGCCCGAACCCGCGCGCAAGGCGGCCGAGGCCGCGCCGCAGGGCCGTCATGTCGACTATGACATCGAGCATTTCGAGATCTACCACGGCGCCCCCTTCGAGCGCGCCATCACCGACCAGATCGCCTTTCTGCAGGAGGCGCTGAAGATGGAGGAACCCCATGCCGTCGCTTGAAAACCGCGTCGTCCTGATCACCGGCCCCGCCCGCAATATCGGCCGCGCGGTGGCCCGCAAGCTGGCCGCCGAGGGCGCGGAGCT
>DOIS01000385.1:0-6206 GCA_003511785.1 Paracoccaceae bacterium | reverse complement strand
GCCGCCGAGGGCGCGGAGCTGGTTCTGGCGGGACTGCAATTCGACCTCGTGGAACAGCTGCGGGACGAGCTGGGCGGGCGCACGCTGGCGATTGAAACGGATGTGACCGACGAGCCTCGGTCAAGGCCGCCTGCGCCGCCGCCGCCGACCGCTTCGGGCGCATCGACGCGGTGGTGTCGAACGCGGGCATCATGGGCTCGGGCAGTGTCGAATCCGCCACGCCCGCGATGATGGACCGCATGGTCGCGGTGAACCTCACCGGCACATATCGCGTCGCCCATTTCGCCCTGCCCTACCTTATGATGACGCGCGGCCATTTCCTGTCGGTCTGCTCCACTGCCGCCGTGGCCCATTCCCCGCTTCAGGGGCAATATTGCGCCTCGAAGGCCGGGGTCTGGGCGCTGATCGACTGCCTGCGCCAGGAGGTTGCCCATCGCGGCGTCGATGTGGGCGCGCTCTGCCCCAGCTTCGTGGTGCCGGAACCCGACGAGATCCGCCCCGTAGACAAGGTGATGGAGTCGCTCTGGGGCGAGCCGAACCTGGGCGGCAAGCAATCGGTCTCGGTCGGCGAGGTGGCCGACGTGGCGCTGTGGATGATGCGCAAACGCGCGCGCGAGGCGGTGGCCCCGCGCAAGATGTCCTACGTGATCAAGTGGCCGCGCCTGATCCAGAAGATGGTCGAACGCGCCTACCCGCCCCAGGCGATCGAAGCCGCCGTGACCGCGTCCCGGCAGCTTGCGACTCAGGGCCGTGTGGTCTCGACCGATCTGGGGCACGAGGATGACGGCAACCCGGCGGGCCGCCCCGCCGCTTAACCCGGTTGCGGAGCGAACAGCCCGGCCGCGGCGGCGCTGATGCCGAAATGCGCGGTCTGCTCGGCCAAGAGCCGCGCGGCCGTGTCGCGGTCCAGCGCGCCCGCCCACCAGAGTTCCACACCTTGGAAGGACTGCTGCACAAGGAACCGCGCCATCACCCGGCAGGCGTCCACGCGCCCCTTGGTCCCGCGTTCCGCCAACCCGGGCGCACGCGTGTCGGCGGGCATGATCGCGTCGAGATGCGCGGTGAGGTCGTCGATCAGCCGCGCCTCGCAGGCGTCCAGCACCGCGCCCAGCTTGCTGCGGTCGCGGCGGAAGCGCAGGAACAACTCCATCAGCGGGCCGGTCTCGTCCACCAGGTCGAAGAGGCCGTCGTAATAGCCCGTCAGCGTGTCGGCATTACTGGGATTGGTGCGACGCAGCTCGCCCATCCGCTCGGCGATGGGGCGGCGCAGTTCAGCCTCAATCCGCGCCTCCAGCGCGGCGATGCAATCGTCCATGCTGGCGAAATGCGCGTAGAAGCCCGATTGCACGATATCCATGCGCTTGGCGATCCGGCCCGTGGTCAATGCCTCGGGCCCGGCCTCGCGCACAAGCTCGATGGCCGCCGCGACAATACTGGAGCGGCTGATGGTCGAGTTCGGCTTGCGCCCGCGTCGGCGCTTGGCCGCAGGCTGGGAAGGGGGCGCGGTGCTCATGGCCTGCTGATAGCACACGCGCGCACGGGCCGACACGAAGGAAAGGCGGCTGGCGGGGCAAAAAAGAGCCCTTCTTCGAGTCAAACCGGGGTGCGCATGGCTGATCGGCCACACACCTGCGGGCATTGACGCGTATCACCTGGGCCCGGCGCAGGGGTCAACCAGTGGCCCCAAAAACGACACCATCCATCAACTTCCGTGCCGTGCGCAAAACCTCGGCGCGCGCGACCGTGCCGTTCTCGACCCGGCACACTACGGTCACTTCTCCGGACGGATGTTCGATCGACATGGCTTTGGACGCCCCTTCCGGTATAGCCGCGAGATCATGCCCCACTGCGCCCGGCGTGAGGCAGGCGGTGGCGACGCTCACTGCGCCCAGAACGCCGACGCTCTTGTGGCAGCGATGCGGAATGAAGGTGCGCGTGGCGATGGCCCCACCGGCGCGGGGCGCCGAAACCATGGTCATCTTAGGCACCGACTTGTCGCCGACATCACCCAGGTTCATCAGCGGACCGGCCGCCAAGCGGATCGCCTCGAGCCGCGCACGCAGGGTCTTGCCATCCTCCAGCGCCTCGGGCGGCTCGTCGCCCGTGATCCCGAGATCAGCGGCGCGCAGGACGACGCAGGGCATTCCGTTATCGATCAGGGTCGCCTCAACCTCCTCGATCATGTCGCTTGCGTTTCCCGTTGGAAGCAACGCACCGCAGGACGACCCCGCCGTGTCCCGAAACGCGATCGGCACCGGCGCGGCCGTACCCGGCACCCCGTCGATCCGGGCCTCGCCCGCGTAGCTCACGCGCCCGTGCGGGGTCTGCACCCGCGCGGTCGCCACCTGGCCAGTATTCTGCATGAAGATCGTCACCGGCGTCTCGGCGTCGCGTGCAACGACCAGCCCACGCTCGATGGCGAACGGCCCGACCCCGGCCAGGATGTTTCCGCAGTTCTGCGCATCGGTGACGAGGGGCCGGTCCACGAAGACTTGCAGGAACAGGTAGTCCACGTCCACACCGGGCCTGTCCGAAGGGCGCACCACCGCGACCTTCGAGGTCAGCGGATCGGCCCCGCCCATCCCATCGATCTGGCGCGGATCGGGCGAGCCCATCACCGAAAGAAGCAACGCGTCGCGCGCGGCCGTGTCGCCGGGCAGGTCATCGGCCAGGAAATAGAGACCCTTGGACGTGCCGCCTCGCATCAGCATGGCGCGGACGCCGTCACTCATATGCCAGCCCCTTCTCGGCAAGTCGTCCGCGCATGTCGTAGATGTCGAGCCCCAGCTCGCCCGCTGCCAGCCTTTCGCGCTTGGCTTCCTCGGCATCCAGCCGTTTCTGCGCAGCCTGCATCACCGTCTCGGCCTTGGCGCGCGGAACGACGCACACCCCGTCATCATCAGCCACGATCACGTCGCCCGGGTGGACCCGGGCACCAGCGCAAACCACCGGCACGTTGACCGAACCCAGCGTTTCCTTGACCGTGCCCTGGGCAGAAACCGCGGTGGACCACACTCCGAAACCCATCTGGCGAAGGTCGCGCGTGTCCCGCACGCCTGCGTCGATCACCAGCGCGCGGCAGCCGCGCGCCATGGCCGAGGTGGCCAGCAGATCGCCGAAATAGCCCATGTCGCAAGGCGCCGTTGGGGCCAGCACCATGATGTCACCCTCGCGCAACTGCTCGATCGCCACATGGATCATCCAGTTGTCGCCCGGAGGCGCGCTGATCGTGACGGCGGACCCGGCAAGGCCCATATCCTGCTGGATCGGCCGCATCCGCGACGACATCAGCCCGGTGCGCCCCTGCGCCTCATGCACCGTGGCGACGCCCGCCACTCCGAGCTTCGCGACAAGCTCCGGCGCCGCGCGCTCGATCTCCTGAACGACAACGCCCATGTCACAGCTCGTCCACGCAGCGGGGATAGATCGACTGGAAGCCTTCGGCGTATTTCGCCGCGCGCCCCCCGGCCTGCCCGCCCGAGTTCCGGCGGAAATGGTTGGCGCGGTTCTCGGCCACGTTGGTGTAGAAGTCCCAAAGGTGATGCTGGCCCTCCATGCATTCGATGGCGGCGCGCTTCTGGTCCCAGACCTCGGTGATGTCGAGGAAGGTGTCGGGCTTCCAGCCCATCTGCTCGGTCTGGTGCGGCTCGAACAGGTAGAGTTGCGGCGCGCCAAGCACCTTTTCGCCCGGGTTGTGGCCCCAGGCCTGGGCGATCATCCGGCATTCCATCGCCACCTGCGTGGTATAGCTGTGGTCGGTGTTGTAGGGATCGTACTGCGAATGGCTGAGCATGAAGCGCGGCTGCACCGACCGGATCAGATCGACCAGACGGAACTTGTCGTCGCGCTCCAGATGCAGCGGGTAATCGCCAAGATCGAAGAATTGCAAATCATGCACACCCAGCGCGGCCGCCGCGTTTTCCGCCTCGGCCTTGCGGATCGCCTTGACCTCGCTCAGGGTGCGGCCCTCCTTCCACAGGCGCGCGCTCTCGCCGCGTTCCCCGAAGGACAGGCAGGCCACCGTGACCTCGTATCCCTGTTTCGCGTGCAGCGCGATGGCCCCGCCACACCGCCACACGAAATCCGCCGCGTGGGCCGAGATCACCAGTGCGGTCTTCTTGTCAGTCACGTTCCGCTCTCCTCTTTCCAGCGTTGCCGGAGCATGCGGCCCGGACCCGGGTATGACCATTTCAAATCAGGGGCAGGTGTATCGAAAAACCTATGACACCCGTCGCGCGGCATCCCGAGACGCGCGGTCAGAACCCGGCGGCCTGACCATCCTTGCGCGGGTCCGATCCACCGGCATAGCCCCCCTGGGGCAAGCGATGGACCAGCTGCGCCCCGCCGAAGCCGAAGGCATTGTCCGGGCTTTCGATCCGCACGCGGTGACCGAGGTCGCGCAGACCCTCCAGCACCGCACCGGGCAGCTCGGGCTCGCATGCCAGGTCGAGCCCCGAGATGAACCGCCAGCGCGGCGCGTCGGCGGCGGTCTGCACGTCCTGGCCCCAAAGCCGGGTGCGCAGGAAGAGTTGCACATGGCCTTGCGCCTGGATCGGTCCGCCCATCATGCCGAAGGCCATGACCGGCTCCCCGCCGCGCGTGACGAATCCCGGGATGATCGTATGGAAAGGGCGCTTGCCCGGCGCCACGCGGTTGGGATGGCCCGCCTGGCTGGTGAACCCGGCTGCGCGGTTTTGCAGCGACACGCCGGTGCCCGGCACGACAACGCCCGAGCCGAACCCCATGTAGTTCGACTGGATGAAGCTCACCATCATGCCGGAGGCGTCGCCGGTATTGAGCAGAACGGTCCCGCCCCGGCGCGGCGCCCCCGGCCCGTGGTCCTGCGCACGGCCCGGGTCGATCATGGCGGCACGGGACGCGAGATAGGCAGGGTCCAGCAGTGCCCGCTCGTCCACGTCGGTCATATGCGCAGGGTCCGCGACGAAGCGGTGGAGGTCGGCATAGGCCAGCTTGATCGCCTCGATCTGCAAATGCAGCGCGGCGAGATCGTCGGGGCCGTGGTCGCGGATGTCGGTGTGCTCGAGCAGGCCGAGCGCGATCAGGGCCGCGATCCCCTGCCCGTTGGGCGGAATCTCGTGCAACTCGTCCGATCCGAACGACTGACCCAGCGTCCCGCACCAGTCGTTTTCATGCCCGGCAAGGTCATCCACCGTCATCGCACCGCCGTGCGGCTCGGCGAAAGCGGCGATTTCTTCGGCGATTTCGCCCTCGTAGAAGGCCCGTCCCCCGGTTGCTGCGATGGCGCGCAGGGTGCGGGCGGCGCCGGGGTTGCGGAACCGCTCGCCCGCGCGCGGCGCGCGGCCGTGCGGCAGAAACGTCTCGGCAAAGCCCGGCTGGTTCTTGAGCGTTTCGGCACCGAGTGCCCAGAGCGCTGCGATGACCGGCGAGACGATGAACCCCTCCTCGGCATAGCGGATCGCCGGGGCGAGAATCTCGGGCAGGTCCATCTTGCCGAACCGTGCCGAGAGATCGGCCCAGGCGCTGACCGCCCCCGGCACCGTCACGCTATCCCAACCGCGTTCGACCATGCCGCCCGCGAACCGCTCGGGCGTCCATGCCGCCGGCGCACGGCCCGACGCGTTCAGCCCGTGCAACGCGCGCCCGTCCCACAGGATGCAGAATGCGTCCGAGCCCAGCCCGTTGCCCGTCGGCTCGACGATGGTCAGGCAGGCCGCGGTAGCAATCGCCGCATCGACCGCGTTGCCGCCCCGGCGCAGAATCTCGACGCCTGCCTGTGCGGCCAGCGGCTGCGAGGTGGCGACGATGTTCTCGGCCAGAACCGGCGACCGGCGAGAGGGATAGGCGGGATCGTGGCGCAGGTGCATGGGGTCTCCTGTGACTGTCTGTCCGGCAAGCCGAGATACTAGCGCCTACATCCCGCCACCGCAAAGCGACCTCCCGACGGCACCGGGATCAGGCGAAGCCCAGTTCGTCCTTGATCCGGCGCTTGAGGGTCTTCCCATTGGCGTTGCGCGGCAAGGGCGTGGGTCCGAGGGAGTAGCTTTCGGGGCATTGGTAATCTGCCAGATGTTCGGCGCACCGCGCGCGCAGCGTCGCCTCGTCCAGCCCCTCACCCACCACGACCGCGTGCACCCGCTCGCCGAGGATCGGACAGGGTTTTGCCACCACAGCCGCCTCCAGAACCCCGGACTGGGCCGCCAGAAAGCTCTCCACCTGCGCGGTAT
>DOIS01000372.1 GCA_003511785.1 Paracoccaceae bacterium | reverse complement strand
TGCGAAATCGAGACCTACAAGGCGATGTCGATGCTGGGGTTCTACCGCGCGCGCGAGCTGGGCCCCGAGCTGGGCGCGCTGGACACGCAGCTCACCGACCTGATGAGTGCGATGAGCCGGGGCCACCCGGAGGCCGAGGTGCTCTTGGAGCGGCTGCTCTCGATCTCGACCGAGCTGGAGCGCATGGCGGCGCAGATGGCCTATCGCTTCGGGGCGACGGAGGCCTATGAGGCGATCGTGGGCCAGCGCATCGCGGCGCTGCGCGAGACGCGGTTCAAGGGGCAGCAGACCTTCGCCGAGTTCATGATGCGCCGCTACGAGCCCGCTATGCGCACGGTGAAATCCACGCAAGGACGGTTGCAGACCCTGTCCGACCGGGCGGTCCGGGCGGGCGACCTGCTGCGCACGCGGGTGGACGTGGACCGGAGCGCCCAGAACCAGGCGCTGCTGGCCAGCATGGACCGGCGTGCGGATATGCAGCTGCGCTTGCAACATACGGTCGAGGGGCTGTCGGTGGTGGCGGTCAGCTACTACGCCGTGTCGCTGGCCGCCTACGCGCTGGCACCGCTGGCCGAGGCGAGCGGCATTGGCAAGACGCTGGCCACCGCGGCGATCACTCTGCCGGTTGTGGCAGCGGTCTGGTGGTCGGTGCGCCGGATCCGGCGGCACCTGGAAGAACCGCCCGAGCGATGAGCGCGCCGCCCGCGATCGCCGCCAGCGCGAGCGCCCCGGCCACGATCAGCGCCGAGACCAGCCACGCACCGCCCGGCAGCGCGCCCAGCGAGGCGGCCTCGCCAAGGTTTACGGTGGCCGCGCCCAGCGTCGTGCGCAGCGGCGCCAGCACGCCCTTGAGCGTGGCATGGGCGGTCACGGCGAAGACCAGCACCACCAGCGCAGCGCGCAGGTTGCCGGTGCCGCTCAGCACCGTGAGCCGCGAGATGCAGCCGCGTGTCAGCACCATGCCCGCGCCGAACATCAGCCCGCCCGCGAGAATGCGAGCCAGGGCAGGCCGGCAGCCATGAAACGATGCCCTTCGAAGGAAATCCAACCAACCGCCACGGCGGCCTGGGTGCCCAGCACGGCCGTGGCCAATGCCGCGAACCGGACGCCGGCGGCGGCGCGGCGGTCATCGCCCACCACGGCGCGGCGGAAACAGAAGCGCGTGATCTGCGCCAGCACGCCGAAACCCAGGCCCAGGGCCAGGGCGAACCAGACGCTGGCCTCGCGCGCGGTGGTGTCGTCGAATCCGAGGGTCTCGAACATGGGGCTGCTCCCGGGCAAAATGGACTGTTTTCCCAATTGGAGCGGTTCGGACGGTGAAACAAGCCCCGGCTTCCCCGGCGGCAGCGGGGTTGCCGGAACGGTTTCCCTCCTCGTTGCGCGGGGGCGGAGCGCTCTCCCGTTTGTGCCAGCGGGCCGGAACGTGCGCCCTGTCCGCGGCGAGGCAGGGGTGGGGCGCGTCCTTTTCTCGCCCGCGCGCGTGCCTTAGCGGCCCCGGATGCGCGGATCGAGCGCGTCGCGCAGACCGTCGCCCAGATAGTTGACGCTCAGCACCGTGAGCGAGATCGCCAGCCCGGGCCAGACCACGCGCTCGGGGTATTGCTGCAGGTAGTCCGTGGCGTCGAACAAGAGCCGCCCCCAGGTCGGGAAGTCGGGCGGAAAGCCCAGGCCCAGGAAGGAGAGCGAGCTTTCGGTGATGATCGCGGTGGCGATGCCCAGCGTTGCCGAGACCATGATCGGGCTGAGCACGTTGGGCAGGATATGGCGGGTGATGAGCTTGGTGTTGGTGGTGCCGATGGAGCGCGCGGCCAGCACGAACTCGCGCTCCTTGAGCGCCAGCACGTCGCCGCGCACGATCCGCGCCGTGGGCATCCACGAGGTCACGCCGATCGCGCAGACGATCAGGATGAAGATGCCCTGTTCCGGCCCGAAGGCCGCGTTCAGCGGCTCGCGGAACAGGAGCATCATCACCAGCAGGAGCGGCAGCAGCGGCAGCGCCAGGAACAGGTCGGTGAGCCGCATCAGCGGCCCGTCGAGCCGGCGATAGAACCCCGCGACCACGCCGATGAATGAGCCCAGGCCCAAGGCCAGCAGCATCGCAGTGATCCCCACCGAGACGGATGTGCGCCCGCCCGCCATCATCCGCGCCAGCATGTCCCGGCCCAGCTGGTCGGTGCCCAGCGGGTGGGTCAGGCTGGGGCCCTGGTTGCGCGCGCGGATGTCGATATGGGTGGGGTCGATGGTCCAGAGCCAGGGGCCGATATAGACCCCCAGCACGATGGTAACGAACAACAGCCCGCCCATCAGCGCGCCCTTGTGGGTCTTGAACTGGTCCCAGACATCGCGCCACTGGCTGCGCGGCGGGTCGGAGAATTCCTCGAGCGGGCCTGCGCCGGCCGGCACCGCGGTCGAGCCGGGCGCGAGCCCTTCGTCGGGAACGAGGCGGTCGCGGTCAGTCATAGCGGATCCTTGGGTCGAGAATGCCGTAGAGCACGTCGGCGATCAGGTTGAAGAGCACGATCAGCACGGCGAAGATGAAGGTCAGCGTCTGCACCATGGGCAGGTCGTTGGCCTGTATCGCGGTGATCAGAAGCTGGCCGATCCCGTTCACCTTGAACACCTGTTCGGTGATGATGGCGCCGCCGAAGATCGCAGGGATGCCGAGCGCGATCACCGTGACCACCGGGATCATCGAGTTGCGCAGCACGTGGATCATCACCACGGTGTATTCGCTGAGCCCCTTGGCGCGGGCGGTGCGCACGTAGTCCTGGTTGAGATTGTCCAGCATCGAGGCACGCATGAAGCGCGACAGCTGCGCGGTGATCTGAAGCGCCAGCACCATCACCGGCATGATCATCTGCTGGAGCTGGACCACGAAACTGTCCCAGTCGGAGACCCGGTGCGTGGTGTCGTAGATCGACGGGAACCAGCCCAGGTTGACCGAGAAGATCACGATTACCAGCACGCCCGAGAAGAAGGGCGGGACCGAGAAGCCCACCATCGACACGAAGGTGCCGGCCTGGTCGAACCAGGAATACTGCCGATAGGCCGAGTAGATCCCGATGGGCAGGGCGATCAGGATCGCCACGACATAGGCGGTGCCCACCACCCACAGGGTCTGCGGGATGCGCTGCACCACGATGTCCATCACCGGCGAGCGGGTCTGCCAGGAGATCACCCGCAGATCGCCCTCGGAGAAAGACGTTCCGAACATCGAGTCGATCAGCACCTGCGGCTCGATCCAGAAGAACTGCACGATCCATTTCCAGAACCGCACATGCATGGGCTCGCCCAGGCCCAGGGCCTGGCGCATCTGCTCCTTGACCTCGGCCGGCACGGTGAGCGGCACCTGCGCCATGGGATCGCCCGGCGCGAGCTCCAGCAGCAAGAAGATCATCAGCGAGATGAACAGCAGGGTGGGAACGGCCAGGATCAGGCGGCGGATCGTGAAAGTCAGCATTCAGGGGGCGCCTTTTGCCGGTCGGTCTTGAGAAAACCCCCGCCCCGGCAAGGCAGGCCGGGGCGGGGGCGCGTCACGCGGGGGTCAGGGTCGGGTCACGACCCTTCCTTGCGATACCAGTCCGCGACGTTCCACAGCTCGCTGTCCCACACGTTCAGGACGACGCCGCCCAGCGTGTTGGAATGCGCCGACAGGCGGCCGCGATGCACCAGCGGGATCATCCCGCCGCGCTCGAACATCATGCGGTTGAGCTGCTGGCCGATCTCGGCGCGCTTGTCGGCATCGGCGGTCTGGGTCAGCGTGCGGTGCAGCGCGTCATATTCCTCCGAGCAGAAGCGCGAGATGTTCTCGCCCTGCCACTGCGTCTCGGGACGCGGGGCCTTGTCGCAGAGCCCGTTGCCGAAATAGCTCTGCGGGTCGGTGCCGTTGAAGGTGTTGGCATACATCTGGACATCGGCATAGAACTTCTGGAACGTGTCCGGGCTGCCCGGATCGCCGCCGAAGAACACCGAGGCGTTGATGTTGCGCAGCTCGGTCTCGATGCCGATCTCGCTCCACCACTGCTTGATCAGCGCCTGGAAGTCCTGGCGCACGGCGTTGGTCGAGGTCTGGTAGACCACCTTGAGCGGCACGCCGTCCTTCTCGCGGATGCCGTCGCCGTCGGTGTCGGTGATGCCGGCCTCATCCAGCAGCGCCTTGGCGCCCTCGATGTCCTGCGTCTCGCAGCCCTCGATATCTGCGGCATAGACTTCCGGCGCGGGCACCCAGTTGCAGGTCACCTTGCCGGCCTTGCCATAGCCGATTTCCACCAGAAGCGGCCGGTCGATCGCCATCGACATGGCCCGATAGACCGCCGGATCGCTCAGGAAGGGATGCGGGCGCACGACCGAGCGCTCGTCGGGGCCCAGCGACGGGTCGGGGTTGGTGTTGTTGAGCATCAACCGCTCGACCAGCGGGCCGAAGCCGGCCACGGCCACGCCCTTGCCGCCTTCTTCCATCTGCGCGAGCACCTCGGGCGCCAGTTGCAGGTTCCAGGCATAGTCGAACTCGCCCGTCTCCATCACCGCGCGGCCCGCAGCCGTCGCATCGCCGCCGCCCTTGAAGGTCACGCTGGCGAAGGCCGGCTTGGCCGGGTCGCGGAAATTCTCGTTCGCCTCCATGGTGATGACGTCGTTGGGGCGGAACTCGACCACCTTGAACGGGCCGGTGCCGATCGGGTTGAAGTTGGCCTCGGTGCATTCCGGGGCCTTGGCACCCAGGCAGTCCGCGAACTGCGCGGCCTGGATGATCGGGCTCTCGCCGCCGACGAAGGGCCCGTAGGGGAAGGGCTTGGGCTCGTCGAAGGTCACGACGACGGTGTGCTCGTCCGGGGTCTCGACGCTCTCGACGCCCTCGAACTTGGTCACCTGCGCGCAGCCGCCCTCGGGATGGGTGCAATACTCATAGGTGAACTTCACGTCCTCCGAGGTGAAGGGCGTGCCGTCCGACCAGGTGATGCCCGGAGTGATCTTCCAGGTGATCTGGGTCAGGTCCTCGCTCACGCCGCCATTCTCGACGGTGGGCACCTCTTCCACCAGCCAGGGCACGATCTTGCCCTCTTCGTTGTAGCGGGCCAGCGGCTCGATGATCATCGAGGAGGCTTCGACGTCCTTGGTCCCGCCCGAAAGGAACGGGTTCAGGATCGACGGGGCCTGCCAGTAGATGATGTTGACCTGGCCATCCGAGCCACGCTCGGCAAAGGCGGCCGGGGCCAGCGCCAGCCCGGCCACCGCGCCGAGCACCAGGGCTTTGATCTTCATGTTACACTCCATGTTGGACGCCTGCGCGCCTGGTCTTCGCCCGCGCGAACGCGGGCTGCTGTCGCGTTTCCCCGAGGGCAAGTTGCCGAAAAGGCTGCGCTTTTTTCTGTGCGCGTCGTTTCCGGTCGAACATCCCCCCGAACAACCGATGGGGGTATCGAAACAGACTTTGCAAAAAATGCAAGCCCGCCGTCGGGGAAAATCCCTCCGCCCCTTTACAGCCGCACGATCCCCGCCTTAGCTTTCGACACTTGGATGTCAGGAGGGCGCAGGTGCTGGACAAGGCGATTGCCGAAATCAGGGAGCTTCGGGTCGAGTTCCAGACCAAGGACGGCCCGGTCGTGGGGGTCGAGAACGTCTCGTTCCGGGTCAGCCCCGGCGAGACCGTCTGCATCGTGGGCGAATCCGGGTCGGGCAAGTCCGTCTCGTCGCTGTCGCTGATGCGCCTGGTGGAGTTCGGCGGTGGCGAGATCGTCGGCGGCCGGCTGCTCTTCGACCGCCGCGAGGGCGGCGAGATCGACCTGGCCGGGGCCGACCAGGACCTGATGAGGAAGATCCGCGGCAACGAGATCGGCATGATCTTCCAGGAGCCGATGACCGCGCTCAACCCGGTGTTCACCGTGGGCCGACAGCTGACCGAGGGGCTGCGCGTGCACAAGGGGATGAGCCGGGACACCGCCGAGAAACGCGCGTTGGAACTCTTGCGCCAGGTGCGCATTCCGGAGCCCGAGCGCCGGCTGCACCAGTATCCGCACGAGCTGTCCGGTGGCATGCGCCAGCGCGTGGTGATCGCCATGGCCATGGCCTGCGAGCCGCGCCTGCTGATCGCCGACGAGCCCACAACCGCGCTCGACGTCACCATCCAGGCCGAGATCCTGGCCCTGATGGACCGGCTCAAGCGCGAGACCGGCACCGCGGTGATGTTCATCACCCACGACATGGCGGTGGTGGCGCAGATGGCCGACCGGGTCGTGGTGATGTATCGCGGCAACAAGGTCGAGGAGGGCACTGTCGAGGAGATCTTCGAGAACCCGCAGGCCGATTACACCAAGGCGCTTCTCGCCGCGGTGCCGAAGCTGGGCGAGATGCGCGGCAAGGCCGCGCCCGAGCCGATGAAGCTCATGGGCGTCGAGGGCCAGAACATCGCCCCGATCCCCGGCACCGACGAGCGGCTCTTGCGGGTGCGCAACCTGACCACGCGCTTTCCGGTCAAGGGCGGCCTGTTGCGGCGCACGGTGGCCAATGTCCATGCGGTCGAGGACGTCTCCTTTGACATCAACCGCGGCCAGACGCTGAGCCTGGTGGGCGAGTCGGGCTGCGGCAAGTCCACTGCGGGCCGCTCGATCCTGCGCCTGGTCGAGCCGCTCTCGGGGCAGGTCGAACTGGGCGGGGTGGACATCATCGGGCTGGATCAGGCCGGGCTGCGCAAGGCGCGGCTCGACATGCAGATGATCTTCCAGGATCCCTTCGCCTCGCTGAACCCGCAAATGCAGTTGCTCGAGCAGGTGGCCGAGCCGCTGCGCAATTACGGCATTGCCCGGGGCAGCGAATTGCAGGACCGGGTGGCGCATCTCTTCGACCGGGTGCACCTGCCGCGCAGCTTCATGCGCCGCTACCCGCACGAGATGTCGGGCGGACAGCGCCAGCGCATCGCCATCGCCCGCGCGCTTGCGTTGAACCCCAAGCTGATCGTCGCCGACGAGGCGGTGAGCGCGCTGGATGTGAGCGTTCAGGCGCAGGTTCTCAACCTGATGATGGAATTGCAGGCCGACCTGGGGCTGAGCTATCTGTTCATCAGCCACGACATGGCCGTGGTCGAACGGGTCAGCCATCATGTGGGCGTGATGTATCTGGGCCGCATCGTCGAGATGGGGTCGCGTGCGCGGGTGTTCGAAAACCCGCAGCACGCCTATACCCA
>DOIS01000095.1:14704-17902 GCA_003511785.1 Paracoccaceae bacterium | reverse complement strand
CCGACACGCGTGGTGCCCTTGGGTGTCTTGCTCTCGGTCATGCTCACGCTCCCCGTTCTGGCAGGTCGTCGCGGGCGGGCTGATGGCGCCCGGCCCGGTTGCCGGCAGGTTTGGGCGCGCGGGCCGCGCTTGTCCAGCCTTTGCCGCCTCACACCCCGCGCGGCGAGGCCAGCAGCCACAGACCGAAGAAGGTGTAGGCCACCATGAACAGCGCCAGCGGCACCTGGCTCAGCACCGCCTTGCGGGTCGAGCCCAGCGCGCGCATCGCCAGCACATGCGCCAGGATCACCGCCAGCACATGCCCGCCGACCACCGCCCCGGCCTGGGTCAGGAAAATCGCGCGCACGCTGTCGGGCGTGTTGAAGAAGCCGGTTGTGACATGCACCGTGCCCAGCCCCAGCAGGTCGGCGCCGCTGGCGAAGGGATCGTTGAGCGCGGCCAGCGCGTATTGCCCCTCGACCAGGAAACTCAGGTAGTAATGCGCGATGTGATAGCCCAGCGCGATGGGCAGGAGCGAGGGCGCGAAGCGGCAGACCGCCTCGCGCCAGCCGATCCCGGCCCGGGCCAGCCACAGCCCCGCCCGGATGGTCAACGCATAGACCGCCAACAGCGCCAGGTTGGCCAACACCAGCCCCAGCACGTTGGGCAGGACGACTGCCGAGCGGCCCGGGAATTCCAGCGGGTTGACGCCCAGCACGGCCAGCCACCAGAAGGTCTCGTTCAGCCCGTCGAAACTGCCGCTGCCCAGCATCACCAGCATCAGCACCGCCAGCGACAGGGGCGGCGCGGGCCGGTGCAGGTATTGCCAGCCCCAGAGGCCAACACCCGTGCGCCCGCGTGCCCTCCCGAAGAGGCCCAGCCCGGCATAGGCGCGCAGCGCCGCCGTGATCCCCTCGGCCCGGAGCAGTCAGCGCGGCCCGAAGACCAGCGCGGCGCCCAGCGTGGCGAGCCAGTAAAGGCCCACCGCCTGCGCCAGCCGGGCGGGATCGGCAGGGGCCGGGTCGGCCATCAGGAACCCGGCAAAGGCCAGAAAGCTCAACACCGCCAGCCAATGACCCGCCCGCGCGGGCAGGCGCAGCACCGGGCGCAGTCCCAAGGCGCGCAACATCGCCAGCGGCCCGGTCCACGGGTTGATCCAGCGCCACAGGTCGCCCAGCAGCCCGGTCAGCGAGACCAGACCGATGATCCACCACAGCGTCCAGAAGAACAGCGGCATCGGGTTCGACAGCGGATCGCGTGACCCGGTCAGCCCGACGCGAACCAGCCAGATCAGGACCGCCGCCGAGCCGAGGCTCGTGAGCAGGGGCAGGACACCGACCGGCAGGCGCGGCAAGGGCAGCGCGCGGAACAGCGCCGCGGACACCCGGTCGGGCAGCACCGCCAGCGCCAGGACGGTCAGCGCCACCACCGCCGCGCCGGCGCGGGTATAGATGTCGGTCGGCAAGAGCAGCACCAGCCCCTGCTCCGAGGCATGGGCATGGGCCGCCCCGCCCGACAGGAGGAGCAGCAGCACGGCGGACTTGATCGCAAGGGCGAGGTGCGGAACACTCATGGCGCAATGACAGAAAGGCGCGCGGTCCCGTGAAAGCGCGAAAACCCCTTCCCCTGATCGCCGTGCTGGCCGCGCTTGCGGCGGGCGGCTGGCTGTTGCTCGCCCCCGGGGACGGGCGGGGCGGGCTGCGCCTGTCCTCCGCCACCGCCGCCCCGATCGAGGGCGCGGCCCCCGGCACGCTGGGCGTGTTCCTGACCATCGAGACCGGCGACCGGCCGGACCGGCTGCTCTCGGTCGCCTCGCCCGCCGCCGCAAGCGTCAGGCTCGAGGGGCCGACCGCCACCCCGGCCATCGCCGCGGGCAGCGCAACCGCCCTGGCCCCCGACGGGGCCTTTCTCCGCCTGACCGGGGTCGAGGGCGGCGCCGACGGCCAGATGATCCCGGTCTCGCTCACCTTCGAGCGCGCCGGCACCCACAGCGTGCAGGCCCGGCTGGTCGCCCCGCAGGCGCAGGGCGAGGCGCCGCGACTGGGCCTGTTCGGCCTGGGCGAGATCTGCCGCGTGGGCGAAGGCGAGCCCGCCCCGCGCCTGTCGCTGCGTGCCGCGCCGGAAGGCGACGGTTGGCGCGTCGTTGTGGAGGCCGAGGAGTTCGAGTTCACCGAGCACCTGCTGGACGGCCCGCATATTCCCGGCACGGGCCATGGGCATCTCTATCTCGACGGGCTCAAGCTGGGCCGGCTCTACGTGCCCGAAGCGACGATCGGCGCACTGCCGCCCGGAGACCACGAGATCCGCGTGACGCTGAACACCAACGACCACCGCGCCTATGTGGTCGGTGAAACCCCGGTTTCCGCCAGCACGACGGTGATCGTCGATTGACGCAGGCCGGGCTTACCGACATCATTTGCACACAAACGAATTCGCAGCCCGGAGCAGCCATGAGCGATCCCCCGGCCGGCGCGGTGGTCGGCGTCGATGTGGGCGGCACCTTCACCGACCTGGTGGCGCTGGAGCCGGGCAGCGGCGCGGTGCGGCTGGCCAAGGTGCCCTCGACCCTGGACAACCAGGCGCATGGCGTGATGGCGGCGCTGGACGCGGCAGACTGCGAACTGGCGGCGCTGGACCTGATCGTGCACGGCACGACGACCACCACCAACGCGGTGCTCGAACGCAAATTGGCGCGCACCGGCCTGATCACCACGCAGGGCTTCCGCGACGTGCTCGAACTGGGCCGGCGCACGCGGCCGCAGCCCTATGGCATGACCGGGCAGTTCATCCCGATCATCCCGCGCGATCTGCGCCTCCAGGTGCCCGAGCGCATGGATGCCGCAGGCCGGGTAGTCACGCCGCTCGACCTCGACGCCGTGCGCGAGGCGGCCGCGCGCTGCTGGAGAAAGGCTGCGAGGCGCTGGTGATCCACTTCCTGCACGCCTACGCCAACCCCGCGCATGAACGCGCGGCGGCCGAGGCGGCCGCAGAGCTCTGGCCCAACGATCACATCACCATGGGCCATGCCCTGCTGTCGGAAAGCCGCGAGTACGAGCGCGGGGTGACGGCGGCAGTCAACGCCGCGGTGCAGCCCCTGCTTGATCGCTACATCCGCAAGCTGCTGGGCGCGTTGTCGAAGGGCGGCTATACCGGCGATCTGCTGGTGATGAACGGCAATGGCGGCATGGTCAGCGCGCATCGCGTGGCGCAGGAGGCGGC
>DOIS01000095.1:7559-14408 GCA_003511785.1 Paracoccaceae bacterium | reverse complement strand
GGAGGCGGCTCGATCGCGCGGGTCAACCCGGCGGGGCTGCTCGAAGTCGGGCCGATGAGCGCGGGCGCCGATCCCGGCCCGATCTGCTACGGGCGCGGCGGGTTGGAGCCCACGATCTCCGACGCCAGCCTGTTGCTGGGCCGGCTCGACCCGGCGGGGCTCGCGGTCACGGGCGGCGTGGCGGTGGAAGAGGTGCGGGCGGTCTTCTCCGACACGCTGGGCGCGCCGCTCGGCCTCGACGCGACAGAGGCGGCGGCGGTGATCCGGGTGGCCAATCTGAAGATGGCAGGCGCGATCCGCATGGTCCCGATCTCGCTGGGCGCCGATCCGCGGGACTTTGCGCTTTTTGCCTTCGGCGGCGCGGGACCGCTGCACGCCACCGCGCTGGCGCGCGAGTTGGGCATCCCCCGCGTGCTGGTCCCCGCGCGGCCCGGCATCACCAACGCCATCGGCTGCGTGGTGGCCGACCTGCGGCACGATTTCGTCAGGACGATCAGCACCCCGCTGGACCGGCTCGACCCCGGCGACCTGAGCGCGGTCTTCGCGGCGCAGGTGGCCGAGGGCCGGGCGATGATTGGCGCGGAGGCGGTCGAGGCGCGCGAGACGCGCTGCCTTTACAGCGTGGACATGCAGTTCATCGGCCAGACCCACCTGCTCAACGTCCCGCTCGAGCATCCCGACATCACCCGCGAGGCACTGCGCGCGCGGTTCGAGCAGGTCTATTTCGACCGGTTCCACGTCGATCTGGAGACCATCCAGGCCAACGTGGTGAACGCCAATTGCTCGGTCATCGGCGCGCGCCCGGCGCTCGACCTCTCGGCGCTGATCGACCCAAGCCAGCGCCGCGCGACGCTGGCCGAGGCCGAGACGGGGCGCCGCGCGGTGTTTTTCGACGACTGGTACGAGACACCCGTCTATTGGCGCGATCACCTGCCCGAGGGGTTCGACCTTCCGGGGCCGGCCATCGTGCAACAGATGGATACGACCGTGCTGATCGAGCCGGGCTGCCACGCGCGCGGCGATGCCGAGGGCAATATCGTGATCGAGGTCGGGGAAGCCGGATGAATTGCAATCCCCCTTCCCTGCCCGATCCGGTCGCGGCCGCGCTTGCGGCGCACCCACCCTTCATCCGGGCGCAGCTTCTGCAGGTCCGCGCCGAGATCTTCGCCCTGGCCCGCGAGACCGGCACCGGCCCGCTGACCGAGACCCTGAAATGGGGCGAGCCCGCCTATCTGACCGAGGCCACGAAGGCCGGCACCACCATCCGGCTGGGCCGCGTGCGCCGGCGGTCGGGCGCGGCGGTGCTGTTCAACTGCCGCACCACGCTGATCGACGGGTTGCGCGACCAGTTCGGCGATCTCTTCCAGTTCGACGGCAACCGCGCGCTGATCCTGCCCGAGGCGCCCGACCGGGCGGCGCTGCGGCTCTGTCTGGCGCGTGCACTCACCTATCATCGCGATAAACGGACGGCCCGCGCATGAGCCTCGATCCCATCACCCTCACCGTGATCCAGGCCGGGCTGCAGCAGGTCTGCGACGAGATGGACCTGAGCTTCTCCCGCGCGGCCTTCTCGCCGGTGATCGCCGAGGCCAACGACCGCTCGGACGGGATCTATGCCGCCGCGGACGGTGCGCTGATCGCCCAGGGCGCCGGCGGGCTGCCGGTCTTCGTGGGCACGATGCAGCATTCCACGGCCACGCTGATCGAGATGATCCGCGCGGGCCGCGCCGCCCCGCCCAGCCCCGGCGACATCTATATCGTGAACGATCCCTGCCTCGGCGGCACGCACCTGATGGACGTGCGCTTTGCCCGGCCCTTCTACCGGGACGGCGAGATCTTCTGCTGGCTCTCCAACACCGGCCACTGGCCCGATACCGGCGGCTCGGTCCCCGGGGGCTTCTCGGCCAGCGCCACGGCGATCGAGCAGGAGGGGCTGCGCCTGCCGCCGGTGCGCCTGTTCAAGGAGGGGGTTCTCGACCCCGAGATTACGCCATCATCTGTTCGAATATCCGGGTGGCCGATCAGCGTATCGGCGACGTCAAGGCGCAGGCCGCCGCGCTCATGGTGGGCGAACGGCGGCTGAACGCCCTGCTCGACCGCTATGGCGACGCCACCGTGGCCGAGGCGATCGACGAGCTTCGCGCCCGCGCCGCCCGGCAGATGCGCGCCTTCATCGCCGAGATCCCCGAGGGGACATATCGCGCCACCGCCTGGATCGACAGCGACGGGGTCGTGAACGACCCGCTGGAGATCGCCCTGGCCGTGACAAGGCGCGGCGAGGATCTGCATTTCGACTTCACCGGCTCCAGCGCGCCCTGCGCGGGGCCGATGAACCCGGTGCGCGCCACCACGCTCTCGGCGATCTACCTGGCCATGCGCCACATCTTCCCCGAGGTGCCGATGAGCGCGGGTGCCTTCGCGCCGCTGCATGTCGCCGGCATCGAAGGCACATTCCTCGACGCCCAGTATCCCCGCCCGGTCTCGGGCTGCGCCGCCGAGGTCAGCCAGCGCATCGCCGAGGCGGTCTTCGCCGCTCTGGTCCCCGCCCTGCCCGACCGTGTCACCGCCGCACCCGCCGGGACCAGCGGCAATTTCGCGCTGGGCGGGCACGATCCGGCCAAGGGGCGCGACTTTGTCATGTATCAGATTTCGGGCGGCGGCTATGGCGGCAACGCCGATCACGACGGGCTGTCGAACGGCTGCTCGACCATCGGCATCTCCAAGGCGCCGCCGGTGGAGATCATGGAGCAGGCCTTCCCGGTGCTCTACCACCGCTACGCGCTGCACGAGGGATCGGGCGGGGCGGGCGCGCAGCGCGGCGGGTTCGGGTTGGATTACGAGGTCGAGCTGCGCCGCGGCAACGCGCGGGCGAGCTTCGTGATGGATCACGGGCGGTTCGGACCGCAGGGCGCGCTGGGCGGCGGCGACGGGGCCTGCAACCGGGTCGAGGTTCTGCGGGAGGGCCAGCCGCCCTATGTGCCCGCGCATCTCTCCAAGGAGCAGGACATTCCGCTGGCGCCGGGCGACCGGGTGCGGGTGCGCACGCCGGGCGGCGGCTATGGCGATCCGCTGACCCGCGACCCGCAGGCGGTGGCCGAGGATGTGCGGCTGGAGCGATACACGCCGGAGCAGGCGCGCGCGCTGTTCGGCGTGGTGCTGGACGGAGAGGATGTGGACCTGGCCGAGACCCGCGCCTTGCGGCAGTCCCGCAGGGCGGACCGGCCCCTTGAAAGGTGACAGGCCGCCCATATGTTACGAAAAACCGAACCAAGCCGCGCAATCGTAACAAATCGCTTGCTCCTAATCGGTTTCCGCCATATCCCGACCATGCGGTCGGGTAATACCGGCCAGGAATAAGGGAGAGGCTTTTCATGGACGCTTTCATCTGCGACGGGATTCGCACACCGATCGGCCGCTATGGCGGGGCGCTCTCGTCGATCCGCGCCGACGACCTGGCCGCGCTGCCCATCGCCGCGCTGATGGAGCGCAACCCGGGCGTGGACTGGGCCGCCCTCGACGACGTGATCTATGGCTCGGCCAACCAGGCGGGTGAGGACAACCGCAACGTGGCGCGCATGGCCGCGCTGCTGGCGGGCCTGCCGATCGAGGTGCCGGGCACCACCATCAACCGCCTCTGCGCCAGCGGCATGGACGCGGTGGGCATGGCCGCCCGCGCGATCAAGGCGGGCGATTACGACATGGCCATCGCCGGCGGCGTCGAGAGCATGAGCCGCGCCCCCTTCGTCATGCCCAAGGCCGAGACCGCCTTCTCGCGCTCGAACGCGGTCTATGACACGACCATCGGCTGGCGCTTCGTCAACCCGAAGATGAAGGCGCAATACGGCATCGACTCGATGCCCCAGACCGCCGACAACGTGGCCGCCGATTATGACGTGAGCCGCGAGGACCAGGACGCCTTCGCCGCGCGCAGCCAGGCCCGCTGGGCCGCCGCGAACGAGGCGGGCGTCTTCAAGGACGAGATCGTTCCGGTGAGCGTGCCGCAGCGCAAGGGCGACCCGGTGATCGTGGACACCGACGAGCATCCCCGCCCCGGCACGGACGCGGCCAAGCTGGCCAAGCTCAAGGGCGTGAACGGCCCCGATCTCAGCGTCACCGCCGGCAACGCCTCGGGCGTCAACGACGGCGCCGCGGCGCTGCTGGTGGCCTCCGAGGCCAGCGCGCAGAAGAACGGCCTGACCCCGCTGGCCCGCGTGGTGACCATGGCGGTGGCGGGCGTCGCCCCCCGCGTGATGGGCATCGGGCCGGTTCCCGCCAGCCGGAAGGCGCTCAAGCGCGCGGGACTCACCATCGAGCAGATGGATGTGATGGAGTTGAACGAAGCCTTCGCCAGCCAGGGCCTTGCCACGCTGCGCGAGCTTGGCGTGCCGGACGATGCGCCCCATGTGAACGCCAATGGCGGCGCCATCGCATTGGGCCATCCCCTGGGCATGTCGGGGGCGCGTCTGGTCATGACCGCCGCCTATCAGTTGAAACGCACGGGCGGGCGTTACGCGCTCTGCACCATGTGCGTCGGAGTGGGACAGGGCGCCGCCCTGATCCTGGAGCGTGTGTAAACGCATTCCGGCCCCCGGGCCAGGCTGCGTGACAGTCAAAACGGGAGGAGACCCCGCATGTATGCACAGATGATCAAGACCGTCTCGAGTGGCGTGAAATCCCGCGACGAGATGTCGGACGAGGAACGCGCCTTCCAGGACAAGATCGACCGCGACATCAAGATCGAGCCGCGCGACTGGATGCCCGAGGACTACCGCAAGACGCTGATCCGCCAGATCGGCCAGCACGCCCATTCCGAGGTCGTGGGCCAGCTGCCCGAAGGCAACTGGATCACCCGCGCGCCCACGCTCGAGCGCAAGGCGATCCTGCTGGCCAAGGTGCAGGACGAGGCGGGCCATGGCCTTTACCTCTATTCCTCGGCCGAGACGCTGGGCATCACCCGCGACGAGATGATCGAACTGCTGCACGAAGGCCGGATGAAATATTCCTCGATCTTCAACTATCCCACGCTGAACTGGGCCGACATCGGCGCGGTGGGCTGGCTGGTGGATGGTGCTGCGATCATCAACCAGGTGGCGCTGCAACGCACCTCCTATGGCCCCTATTCGCGCGCCATGATCCGCATCTGCAAGGAAGAGAGCTTCCACGCGCGGCAAGGCTATCACGCGATCATGAAGATGGCCTTCGGTACGCCCGAGCAGAAGCGCCAGGCGCAGGACGCGGTCAACCGGCTGTGGTTCCCGGCGCTGATGATGTTCGGCCCCTCGGACGCGGAATCGGTGCATTCCGAGCAGTCCATGGCCTGGAAGATCAAGGTGAAGTCCAATGACGAGCTGCGCCGGCAATTCGTCGACCAGACCGTGCCGCAGATCGAATACCTGGGCCTCGACCTACCCGACCCCGAGATCAAGTGGAACGAGGAGCGCGGGCATTACGATTTCAGCGATCCCGACTGGAAGGAATTCTTCGACGTCATCAAGGGCAACGGCCCCTGTAACGTGGACCGCATGAAGAACCGCAAAGAGGCCTGGGAAGACGGCGCCTGGGTGCGCGACGGGCTGCTGGCCCACGCCCGCAAGCGCGCCGCCGCCAAGGTGGCCGCCGAGTAAACGGCGCCGCGCGCCCGCACCAGCGCGGCGCGCGCCCCTCGCCCCCGGAACGAAGGAACAAAGACCATGAGTTCAGTATCCCCCGCCCCCTACCCCGAGACCAACGAGGCCAAGGGTGACGAGAAGCACCGCCGCGAGTGACCCCTGTGGGAAATCTTCATCCGCGGCCAGCACGGCATGAGCCACCGGCACGTGGGCTCGCTCCACGCACCCGACGCCGAGATGGCGGTCAAGAACGCCCGCGACGTCTATACCCGCCGCAACGAGGGCGTGAGCATCTGGGTGGTCGAGGCGCGCCACATCACCGCCACCGCCCCCGGCGACAAGGGCCCGATGTTCGAGCCCTCCGAGAGCAAGGTCTATCGTCACCCGACCTTTTTCGACATTCCCGAGGAAGTGGGGCACATGTGATGGCGGACGTGGACAAGAACAACCTGCTGCAATTCCTGCTGCGCATGGGCGACAACACCCTGATCCTGGGCCACCGGGTCAGCGAGTGGTGCGGTCACTCCCCGGTGCTGGAAGAGGACATCGCGCTGGCCAACACGGCGCTGGACATGATCGGCCAGACCCAGATGTGGCTCGGCTATGCCGCCGAGGTGCAGGGCGAAGGCAAGACCGCCGACGACCTGGCCTTCCTGCGCGACGCCTGGGATTTCCGCAACGTGCTGCTGGTCGAGCTGCCCAACGGCGATTTCGGCCAGACCCTGATGCGCCAGTTCCTCTATGACGCGTGGTCCTCGATCATGCTGGGCCGGCTGGTGAAGTCCAGCGACCCGCGCGTGGCCGAGATCGCCGCCAAGGCGTCCAAGGAGGTGGCCTATCACGTTGAGCGCTCCGCCGACACCGTGGTGGGCCTGGGCGACGGCACCGAGGAAAGCCACCGCCGGATGCAGGCCGCGCTCGACTATCTCTATCCCTACGTGGGCGAGATGTTCGAGAGCGACGAGATCGACCGTGCCATGGCCGAGGCCGGCATCGCGCCCGACCCCGCCAGCCTGCGCGAGGAATACGACGCGCTGGTGGCCCGTGTGCTGGACGAGGCGACGCTGACCGTGCCCGAGGGCAAGTATGTCCACAAGGGCGGGCGCAACGGCTACATGCACACCGAGCATCTTGGCCATCTGCTGTGCGAGATGCAGTGGCTGCAACGTGCCTATCCGGGCTGCGAGTGGTAACAACCGACCGGCGCTGATCCGTTTTCTTTCAAAGAAAACGGGCCGGA
>DOIS01000095.1:0-7215 GCA_003511785.1 Paracoccaceae bacterium | reverse complement strand
TTTTTCGAAAATTCCGGCTCGGCGTCACCGCTGTGCCAGGAGGCACTTGCGATGAACCAGGCAGTGACCGACCGCCCCGGCGAGGAGCAGGTGTGGGAATGGCTCGATGCCGTGCCCGATCCCGAGATCCCCGTCATCAGCCTGGTGGACCTGGGCATCATCCGCTCGGTCGAGTGGAAGGGCGACACGCTGCACGTGGCGATCACGCCGACCTATTCCGGCTGCCCGGCCACCTCGATCATCCGCATGGACGTGGACGCGGCCCTGCGCGAGCGCGGCATCGACAAGCTCGAACTGCATCACCAGCTCTCGCCCGCCTGGACCACCGACTGGATCACCGAGAAGGGCCGCGCCGCGCTGGAGAAATACGGCATCGCCCCGCCCCAGCCCGCCGGCGGACCGGCCCGCTGCCCGCATTGCGGCGGCACCAACCTGGAAAAGCTCAGCCAGTTCGGCTCGACCCCGTGCAAGGCGCAGTGGCGCTGCACCGACTGTCTCGAGCCGTTCGATTATTTCAAGTGCATCTGAGGGAGGGACCGATGGCGCGTTTTCACGAGCTGGTCGTCACCGATATTCAAAAGACCATCCGCGACGCCGTCGTGGTCACGCTGCAACCGGAGGCGGGCGCCGAGGACGCCTTTGCCTTCACCCAAGGCCAGTATCTGACCTTCCGCCGCGCCTTCGACGGGGAAGAGCTGCGCCGGTCCTACTCGATCTGCGCGGGGCTGGACGACGGCTGCCTGCAGGTGGGTATCAAGCGCGTCGATGGCGGCGCGTTCTCGACCTGGGCCAACGAGGCGCTGCAAGTGGGCGACCGGCTCGAGGCGATGGCGCCGATGGGCAGTTTCCACACCCCGATCGAGCCCGCCGCGGCCAAGACCTACCTGGGCTTCGCCGGCGGATCGGGGATCACCCCGGTACTGTCCATCATCCGCACCGTGCTGGCGCGCGAGCCGCGCAGCACCTTCACCCTGGTCTATGCCAACAAGGGCGTGACCTCGATCATGTTCCGCGAGGAGCTTGAGGATCTCAAGAACATCCACATGGGGCGGTTCAACGTGATCCACGTGCTGGAACAGGACACGCAGGAGATCGACCTGTTCACCGGGTTGGTGACCAAGGAAAAATGCGCCGAACTGTTCCAGCATTGGATCGATGTCGAAAACACCGACACCGCCTTCATCTGCGGCCCCGAGCCGATGATGCTGGGCATCGCCTCGGCCCTGCGCGCGCATGGGCTGGAGGACAGCCAGATCAAGTTCGAGCTGTTTGCCAGCGCCCAGCCCGGCCGGCTCAAGCGCCCGGCGGTCAGCCGCGACGCCGCCAAGTCGGCCAACCAGACCCGCGCCGCGATCACGCTGGACGGCTCGACCCAGACCGTCGAGATGCCCAAGGACCTGTCCATTCTCGACGCGGCGTTGCAGAACAACCTCGATGCGCCCTATGCCTGCAAGGCGGGGGTCTGCTCGACCTGCCGCTGCCGCGTGCTGGAGGGCGAGGTCGAGATGGTCGCCAACCACGCGCTGGAAGATTACGAGGTCGAAAAGGGCTATGTTCTGTCCTGCTAGGCCTTCCCGCTGACCGACACGGTCGTCGTGGACTATGACCAGTAAGGGAGAGAGACGATGACCGAAGAGATGACCCTCGACAGCTATCTCGCCCAGGGCGGGATGCTGACCAACCCGACCAACGTGCCGCCGCGCTACCGGGCCGAACTGCTCAAGCTGATGGCCACCTTCGTGGACAGCGAACTGGCCGGGGCGGCGGGGTTCGCCGACATCATCAACGAAGGCCCGGGGATCAAGGAGCGTATCGCCGCGGCCAAGATCGTGCTGGAAAAGACCGACAATGCCGACCGTGTGCTGCGGGTGATGGGCGAGTTCGGGGCCGATCAGGCGCGCTATGCCAATTCGCACCCCTGGACCCAGCGGCTCGACCGCGACGCCGATATCGGCGCCACACGGGTCGAGCAGGACATGCGCCTGGCGGTGTTCAACTACCCGCTCACGGGCTGGGCGGACGCCGTGACCATGAACCTGCTGATGGGCCGGGCCGTGGTCGTGCAGCTGGCCGAGTTCGCGCTGGTCTCCTACCAACCCCTGGCCGAGGCGTTCCGCGCCGTGGCCCCGAAGGAGGCCCGCCACGCCGAGCTGGCCGAGGAAGGGCTGGAACGGCTGGTCGAGAGCGACCGGGACGCCGTGCAGCAGAGCGTGAACTACTGGTGGCCCCGCGTGGCGGCAAGCTTCGGCGCGGCGGATTCGGCCAAGTTCGAGAACCTGAAGAAGATGGGCCTGCGCCGCTCGACCAATGCCGAGCTGCGCACCCGTTGGGAGGCCGAGACCGGCGCGGTGCTGGAGCGGCTGGGCCTGAAGCGGCCGGACTGAGCGAGGGGCGGGCCGGGCCCGTTCCAGCGGGCTTGGCCGCGTTTCGGCATCGCCGTTCGCAAGAGAAGAACAGCTTCGTCCAGCCGCTGAAGTGCGATCCGTTAGAGAGTCGACGGAAAGAGGGCGGAGCCGCGCATCGGCGGGCCGCGGTGCGGCGATCCTCGGCCAGTTCATCGGCGATTTATGGTCGCCGTGGACGCGCGACTTTCGATCAGCGCGCCAGTGTCACCCAATCGCCGTGCCGGGGGGCGGCCCGGCGATGCGCGGCGGCCTTCGGCCTTGTTCCGCGCGAGGTGCTTGAGACGCGAGGGCGAAAGTGGAAGGGCGCGGCTATGCCGCCCACCGTTTGATTCCCTTTGACCATCATGCGGTTGCAGCCGCGCGACAAGGGCGGCCCCGGCCCGTTCCTACACCCCGCGCAGCCCCTCCAGCGTCAGGTCGCTGACCAGGCGGGCATACTGCTCGCGCGCGGCCGTGCCGGCCCCGCTGTTCCACATGTAATACCAGTTGAGCATCCCGAAGACCGACATGGTCACACCGCGCAGCTTGACCGGGTCGCCGGCCAGCTCCTCGGGCGCGGCGGCCCGCAGGGTCTCGGACAGGAAGCGCACCAGGTCGCGCTGATAGCCGCGCAGCTTCTTCTGCTGCTCCTCGGGGAGCGCGCCCATGTCGTTGATCTGGACCTTGTGCTCGAAATCCGCGCCCTGGTAGGCAAAGAGGATCTCGGCCACCGCCCGGCGCAGTCGGCCCTCGGGGTCCAGCCCCGTCATGTCCACCCCGCAGACCCGGTCGCGCAGCGTGCTGAGATAGTTGTCGAGGATGTCGTAGAGGATCGCGTCCTTGCCGTCGTAATAGTGGTAGATATTCGCCTTGGAGATCCCGCATTCGCGCGCAAGCTGGGTCATCGAGGCGCGGTCGAACCCCTCTGTGGCGAAGACCTTGGCCCCCGCCTTGAGGATCTGGTCGCGTTTCTGGTCGTGATCCTTGGCGATCGTCCGCGCCACGCCCTACTCCTTGCTGCGGTTGTCGACCACGCGCACCGCCTTGCCCTGGCTGCGCGCCACCTCGCCCGGATCGCCCACGATGATCTCGGTCGAGACGCCCACATTGTCCTTGATCCGCTTGGTCAGCATCCGCGCGGCGGCGGTCTTGGACAGTTCGTCGGCGGCGTCGGGGTTGGCCTCGACATAGACCCGCATCGCGTCCATCCGGCCCGAGGTGTAGAGCTCGATCTGGAAATGCGGGGAAAGCCCGCCGGTGGCCATCAATTGCTCCTCGATCCGGGTGGGGAAGACGTTGACCCCGCGCAGGATCATCATGTCGTCCGAGCGCCCGGTGATCTTCTCCATCCGCCGCATCGAGCGCGCCGTGCCGGGCAGGATCCGGGTCAGGTCGCGGGTGCGATAGCGGATCATCGGCGGCCCTTCCTTGGTCAGCGTGGTGAAGACCAGCTCGCCCATCTCGCCATCGGGCAGCACCTCGCCGGTGCGGGGGTCGATGATCTCGGGCAGGAAATGGTCCTCCCAGATCATCGGGCCGTCCTTGGTCTCGACGCATTCATTGGCCACGCCCGGCCCCATGATCTCGGACAGCCCGTAGATGTCAACCGCGTGCATGTCGAACGCCTCCTCGACCTCGCGGCGCATGGCGTCGGTCCAGGGCTCGGCCCCGAAGATGCCGACCTTGAGCGACGAGGCGCGCGGGTCGAGCCCCATCCTGTGATACTGCTCGAGGATGTTGAGCATGTAGGAGGGCGTCACCATGATGCCCTGCGGCTTGAAATCCTCGATCAGCGTGACCTGCTTCTCGGTCTGCCCGCCCGACATCGGCACCACGGTGGCGCCCAGCCGCTCGATCCCGTAATGCGCGCCCAGCCCCCCCGGTGAACAGGCCATAGCCATAGGCGTTGTGCACCATGTCGCCGCGCCGCAGCCCCGCCGCGCGCAAGCTCCGCGCCACCAGGTCGGCCCAGTTGTCGAGGTCGGCCTTGGTGTAGCCCGCGACCGTGGGCTTGCCCGTCGTCCCCGACGAGGCGTGCAGGCGGATGATCTGGTCGCGCGGGACGGCGAAGAGGCCGAAGGGATAGTTGTCGCGCAGGTCGTTCTTGCAGGTGAAGGGGAACTTCGCCAGGTCCGACAACTCCTTGAGGTCGTCGGGCTTCACCCCGGCCGCATCGAAGCGCTCGCGATACATGGCCACGTTGTCATAGGCATGGCGCAGCGACCATTGCAGCCGCTCGAGTTGCAGCGTGCGGATCTCGTCGATCGGGGCGATCTCGATCGGGTCCAGGCCGGTTTTCTGCGGCGAAAGGTCTTTCATCTCATGTCTCCTCCAAACATGCGGGCCTCTCGGCGCGATGCGGCCGCGATCCCTGCGATTCCGACAAATTACTTGCATAAACCGACCGGGCGGTCAATTAATTTGGGGAACGGTGATTCCGCCCCCGGGCGGTGCGGCATTGAATTCGGAGGAGGACCCCATGACCATCCAGCAAGTGGCAAGTTTCGCGGCAGGCCGGTGAATCGACCCCGGCGAAGGGTCGCGGACCATCGCCAGCGCGATCACCGGCGAGGTGATCGCCCAGGCCGGCAACGACGCGCTCGACGTGCAGGCGATGCTGGATCACGCGCGCGGCACCGGCGGCCCGGCCCTGCGGCGCATGACCTTCCACGACCGGGCGCGGATGCTCAAGGCGCTGGCCGGCTACCTGAACGAGCGCAAGCAGGCGCTCTATGACCTCAGCTATGATACCGGCGCCACGCTGTCGGATCACAAGGTCGACGTGGATGGCGGCATCGGCACCATGTTCGTCTTCGCCTCCAAGGGCCGGCGCGAGATGCCCGACGCCCATGTCTATCTCGACGGCGAGCCCGAGCAACTGGGCCGTGAAGGCCGGTTCATGGGCCAGCATGTCTGCACTCCGCTCCAGGGCGTCGCGGTGCATATCAACGCCTTCAACTTCCCGGTCTGGGGGATGCTGGAGAAACTGGCCCCCACCCTGCTGGCCGGCGTGCCCGCCATCGTCAAGCCGGCCACGGCGAGCTGTTACGTCACCGAGGCCTGCGTGCGGATGATGCTCGAGTCGGGCCTGCTGCCCGAGGGCGCGCTGCAACTGGTCACCGGCGGGCTGGGCGACATGCTCGACCGGCTGACGGCGCAGGACGCGGTGGCCTTCACCGGCTCGCCCGATACCGCGCTGAAACTGCGGTCGAACCCGCATATCCTGTCCAACTCGGTGCGCTTCACCGCCGAGGCCGACAGTCTCAACGCCTCGATCCTGGGCCCGGACGCCGAGCCGGGCACGCCGGAGTTCGACCTGTTCATCAAGGAGGTCGGCCGCGAGATGACCGCCAAGGCGGGGCAGAAATGCACCGCGATCCGCCGCATCATCGCGCCGGAATCCCGCGTCGAGGCGGTGATCGAAACATTGTCCGAGCGGCTCGCCAAGGTGCAGATCGGCGACCCGCGACTGGAGACCACGCGCATGGGCGCGCTGGTCTCGGCCGGGCAGAAGCGCGACGTGCTGTCCCGCGCGGCGATCCTCGGCTCGGAGGCCGAGCGCGTCTTCGGCGACCCGGACGCCTTCACCGTCGAGGGGGCGGACGCCGAGAAGGGGGCCTTCGTGCCGCCGATGCTGTTCCACTGCGCCGACCCGGACGCGGCCCAGCGCGTGCATGACACCGAGGCCTTCGGCCCGGTCTCGACGGTGATGGGCTATCGCGATCTCGACCATGCCATCGCGCTTGCCAACAAGGGCCAGGGCAGCCTCGTGGCCTCGGTCATCACCCATGACCCGGAGGTCGCGCGCGGGGTGGTGATGGGCGCGGGCGCCTGGCACGGGCGGCTCTACTTCAACAACCGCGACTCGATGGGCGAGGCCACGGGCCACGGCTCTCCCCTGCCCCACATGGTGCATGGCGGCCCGGGGCGTGCGGGCGGCGGCGAAGAACTGGGCGGCATCCGCGCGGTCAAGCATTACATGCAGCGCAGCGCGGTGCAGGGCTCGCCCGACCTGCTGGCGGCGGTGGGTCGGAAATGGGTGCCGGGGGCGGCCGAGGTGCAAGGCCCCGCGCATCCCTTCACCCGGCATTTCGACGAGCTGGAGATCGGCGAGACGCTCCATACCGAGCCGCGCACCGTGACGCTGGAGGATATCGAACATTTCGCCGAATTCACCGGCGACACCTTCTACGCCCATATGGACGAGGACGCGGCGCAGCGGAACCCGTTCTTCCCGGGGCGGGTGGCGCATGGCTACCTGCTGCTGTCCTTCGCCGCCGGGCTGTTCGTCGAGCCGAACGAGGGGCCAGTGCTGGCCAATGCCGGGCTGGACGGGCTGCGCTTCATGCAGCCGGTCAGCCCCGGCGACAGCGTCAAGGTGCGCCTGACGGTCAAGCAGAAGACCCCGCGCAACGAGGACTATGGCGAAGTGCGCTGGCACGTGACGCTCACCAACCAGGAGGACGCGCCGGTGGCGGAATACGAGCTGCTGACCATGGTGAAGTTCAGCACCGCCTGAGCCGCGCATTCGCCGGGGCAGCGCGCCACGGCGCGCGCCCCGGTCGCGAGGTGCGCCGGGCGGGGTGAGGATGCGGGATCGTGTCGGTTGCGGTCGAGAGCAGATCGGCGGCGCCGCCTGGTCGGACTGTGGAGAACGCGGGTGGAAAGTCCGCGCGCATAGCTTGCAAGATACGCTGGTCCCCGCGTCACCGGGGTCCGTCGTCCATCTGCTGTGCGGCGGATTGCCAGGCCCGCCGCATGACCGGTCGCGCAAGGATGTGCCATGGGCGCGGTTAACACCGGGTGGCGGCACCGCGCGTTGCGCGCCGTC
>DOIS01000364.1:5943-8568 GCA_003511785.1 Paracoccaceae bacterium | reverse complement strand
TTTTCGAACCCGAAAGAAGCAGGGGGAGGGGCGCCGTTCCGCTGCGGATTGCGGGTTCGGTGGGGAGGCGTCCCTGTTCGTCGGGCGTCGCCCGATCCGAGGGTGGGGAGGCGCTTCGCCCGTTCGCAGGCGAAACGGGCCCCTGGAGGGTTTTCGGCAGGCTTGAGGGCGAGGGCCGATCGCTTCTCAAGTGCTCCCCGTTCGAAAGGGAAACGCTCCACCGGAGCCTTTCCCTGTCTCACCGTTTCCGGGGAGCTGGAGGCTCCGCCCGTTCGCCTCTCAAACGCTCCACTGGAGCGTTTGTCGGGCTTCGCCCGAACCGAGGCTCACCCCTGAAGCGGTTTGACGCCGATCTCGCTTTCGGCCTGGGCGCGGATCGCCAGGGCGGCGGCGTGGCTGCCGGCGGCGGTTGTGAAATAGGGGATCTTGTCATAAAGCGCGATCGACCGGATCGAGCGCGAGTCCTCCACCGCCTGCACGCCCTCGGTGGTGTTCATCACCAGGTCGATGGTCCCGTCCTTCATCAGGTCGGTGACATCCGGCCGCCCCTCGTAGACCTTGTTGACGACCTCGCAGGGTACGCCCTGCTCGGCCAGCCAGGCCTGCGTACCGCGCGTGGCGACGAGGGTGAAGCCTTGCGCGACCAGGATTTGTGCGGTTTCGCTCATCTCGGCGCCTTTGTCGGCGTCGCGGATCGAGACGAAGGCGCAGCCCTTGGCCGGCAGCACCATGCCCGCGCCCAGCTGCGCCTTGAGGAAGGCGCGCGGGAAATCGCGGTCCCAGCCCATCACCTCGCCGGTCGAGCGCATCTCAGGGCCGAGGATCGTGTCCACGCCGGGGAAACGGGCGAAGGGCAGCACCGCCTCCTTGACCGAGAACCAGGGCATCTGCGGATCGGCCAGCGTCATCGGATCGCCCAGCGGCAGAACGTCGTCATAGGCCGCGTTGTCGGGGTAGGGGGCGCGCAGCGGGAAGTTCGAGAGCGGCTCGCCCGCCATGATCCGCGCGGCGATGGAGGCGATGGCGCTATCCGTGGCCTTGGCCACGAAGGGCACGGTGCGCGAGGCGCGGGGGTTGACCTCGATGAGGTAGATCTCGCCGTCCTTGATCGCGAACTGCACGTTCATCAGGCCCACGACGTGCAATCCTCGGGCCAGCGCCTCGGTCTGGCGCTTGATCTCGTCGATGGTCTCCGCGTCCAGCGAATAGGGCGGCAGCGAACAGGCGCTGTCGCCGGAATGCACGCCCGCCTCCTCGATATGCTGCATGATGCCGGCCACGTGCACGGCCTCGCCGTCGCAGAGCGCGTCCACGTCCAACTCCACCGCGTCGGCGAGATAGCTGTCGAGCAGCACCGGGCTGTCGCCTGAGACCACCACCGCCTCGGCAATGTAGCGTTTGAGGTGATCCATGTCGCGCACGATCTCCATCGCGCGCCCGCCCAGCACGTAGGACGGGCGGATCACCAGCGGAAAGCCGATCTCGTCGGCGATGTCCAGCGCCTGCGCATCGGTGGAGGCGATGCCGTTCTTGGGCTGGCGCAGCCCCAGCCGGTCCACCAGCTGCTGGAACCGCTCGCGGTCCTCGGCCAGGTCGATGGCGTCGGGCGTGGTGCCCAGGATCGGGATGCCCGCGTCATGCAGCGCGTTGGCCAGTTTCAGCGGCGTCTGCCCACCGAACTGCACGATCACCCCGTGCAGCGTGCCGTTCGCCTGTTCGACGCGCAGGAGCTCCATCACGTGCTCGAAGGTCAGCGGCTCGAAATAGAGCCGGTCGGAGGTGTCGTAATCGGTCGAGACGGTCTCGGGGTTGCAGTTGACCATGATCGTCTCAAAGCCCGCGTCGGTCAGCGCGAAACAGGCATGGCAGCAGCAATAGTCGAACTCGATCCCCTGGCCGATCCGGTTCGGGCCGCCGCCCAGGATCACAACCTTCTTGCGGTCCGAGGGGCGCGCCTCGCATTCCACCTCGCCCATCATCGGCGCCTCGTAGGTGGAATACATGTAGGGCGTCTGCGCCTCGAACTCGGCGGCGCAGGTGTCGATGCGCTTGAACACCGCGACGACGCCCTTGTCGGTGCGGGCGCGGCGCACCTGCGCCTCGGTCATGCCGGTGAGCGCGGCCAGGCGCGCGTCGGTGAAGCCCATCATCTTGAGCGCGCGCATCCCCTCCTCGGTCTCGGGCAGGCCGGAGGCGCGGATCCCGGCCTCGGCCTCGACGATCTCGCGGATGCGGGCCAGGAACCAGGGGTCGAACTTGGTCACGCCGAAGATCTCGTCATCCGAGAGCCCCTCGCGCATGGCTTGGGCGATGGTGCGCAGCCGGTCGGGGGTCTGCTGGCTGATCGCCTTGATGACCGCCGCCTTGCCCGAGGTGGCGTCCTCGGCGCCGGGGATCTCGACCTCGTCGAACCCGGTCAGGCCCGACTCCATCGAGGCCAGCGCCTTCTGTATTGATTCGTGGATCGAGCGGCCGATGGCCATGGCCTCGCCCACCGATTTCATCGCGGTGGTGAGATAAGGCTCGGCGCCGGGGAACTTCTCGAAGGCGAATTTCGGGATCTTGGTCACGACATAGTCGATCGTCGGCTCGAAGCTCGCGGGCGTGACCTTGGTGATGTCGTTG
>DOIS01000364.1:0-5594 GCA_003511785.1 Paracoccaceae bacterium | reverse complement strand
CCAGCTCGTCCAGCGTATAGCCCACGGCCAGCTTGGCGGCGATCTTGGCGATGGGAAAGCCGGTGGCCTTGGAGGCCAGCGCCGAGGAGCGCGAGACGCGGGGGTTCATCTCGATCACCACCATGCGCCCGTCGTCGGGGTTCACTGCCCATTGCACGTTCGACCCGCCGGTCTCGACCCCGATCTCGCGCAGCACGGCGATCGAGCCGTTGCGCATGATCTGGTATTCCTTGTCGGTCAGCGTCAGCGCCGGCGCCACGGTGATCGAATCGCCCGTGTGCACCCCCATCGGGTCCACGTTCTCGATCGAGCAGACGATGATGGCGTTGTCGGCGCGGTCGCGCACCACCTCCATCTCGAATTCCTTCCAGCCCAGCAGGCTTTCGTCCACCAGGATCTGGCCCACGGGCGAGGCATCCATGCCCGAACGGCAGTAATGGATATAGTCCTCGCGATTGTAGGCCACGCCGCCGCCGGTGCCGCCCAGGGTATAGGCGGGGCGGATGATCGCCGGCAGGCCGATCTCCTCCAGCTCGGCCAGGGCCAGCTGCACGCCCGCTTCGAGATCGGCGTCGCCATTCTCCTTCTTGGGCGCAGTGATGATCGTCGCCTTGGGGTTCTCCAGCCCGATCCGGTCCATCGCCTCGCGGAACAGGCGCCGGTCCTCGGCCATCTCGATGGCCTCGCGCTTGGCGCCGATCATCTCGACCCCGTATTTCGCCAGCACGCCCATCTCTTCCAGCTTGAGCGAGGTGTTCAGCCCGGTCTGCCCGCCCATGGTGGGCAGGAGTGCGTCGGGGCGCTCCTTCTCGATGATCTTGGCGACCACCTCGGGCGTGATCGGCTCGATATAGGTGGCGTCGGCGAGGCCCGGATCGGTCATGATCGTGGCCGGGTTCGAGTTGACCAGGATCACGCGATAGCCTTCCTCGCGCAGCGCCTTGCAGGCCTGGGCGCCGGAATAGTCGAACTCGCAGGCCTGTCCGATCACGATGGGCCCCGCGCCAATGATCATGATCGACTGGATGTCGGTTCTCTTCGGCATGACGGCCCCTTCGCGGCTATGTGACGAGTCAGGCGCGGCCCGCGCCCAAATTTTCCTGCGTTATAGGGATGGTCTGGAAAGGTGCAACCCGTATCGGCGCGGGAAACCGTCGCGCCCCGGTTGGCGACGCATGGCCCGGAGAAACGCGCCGCGCCGGGCGCGCGCACCTTACTTGGCGGCGTATTGCCAGGTCGGGGCGGCGGCTTGGTAGAGATAGTCGCGCGTCAGCGGCACCGCGTCGCGCGCGTGTCCCAGTTGGAACTGGAATACCGCCTGGTTGAACTCCTCGAAGGACAGGATGCAGGACACCAGGTAGAAGCGCCACATGCGGATGAACTGCGCGTCATACATCTCTCGCACGCGGTCCAGATTGGCCTCGAACCGCGCCAGCCAGTGGCGCAGGGTGCGCGCGTAGTGCAGGCGCAGGATCTCGATATCCAGGTGCCACAGGCCGGCCCTTTCGATGGGCGGGGCCAGTTCGGACATCGAGGGGACGTAGCCGCCGGGAAAGATGTACTTGTTGAGGAAACCCGACTGGATCGTGGGCGGTCCGCAACGCCCGATGGTGTGGATCAAGGCCACCCCCTCGGGCGCCAGCAGGTCCGAGACCTTGTCGAAATAGACCCCGTATTGCGGCACGCCCACATGCTCCAGCATCCCCACCGACACGATCCGGTCGAATGCCTCGTCCAGCGCGCGGTAATCCACCAGGCGAAACTCGACCCGGCCCTCCAGTCCCGCCTCGGCCGCCCGTGCCCGTGCCGCGGCCAGCTGGTTTTCCGACAGCGTCACGCCCAGCACCCGCGCCCCGTGATCGCGCGCAAGGGTCAGCGCCATGCCGCCCCAGCCGCAGCCGATATCCAGCACGCGCATCCCCGGCTCGATCCTGAGCTTGGCGGCGATATGCGCCTTCTTGGCCTCCTGCGCATCGTCCAGCGACGTGTTCGGATCGGCGAAATAGGCGCAGCTGTATTGCATGTCCCGGTCGAGAAACAGCCGGTAGAGATCGTCGGAAATGTCGTAGTGATGCGCCACGTTGAACCGCGAGCGCAGCGCGGTGTTGCGCTGCTTGACCGGGCGCAGCCGGAACTGCGCCCGTTCGGCCAGCCGCACCCAGGGGGGCATCCGGCCGCCCCTGGCCACGTTGCGCATCGCCAGGCGCATGGTGTCTTCCAGCGTGCTGCCCTGAAAGGTGACGCGGCCGGCCATGTAGCCCTCGGCAAAGCCCAGTTCGGGCTTGAGGCACATGCGCCGCAACGCACGGTCGTCGAGAACCTGCATCGCGCCGCGCAGACTGTCCTCGTCACGGCCATAGAGTGCGCGTGTGCCATCGGGAAACGTCACCCCGAGCCGGCCGATCACGATGAGCCGGGACAACATCCGGTCGAAAACCTGTTTCCACATGGGCACGCCTCATCGCTGGCTGACCGTTGCGGTGCTGTCGCTTTTCCGGGCGGCAGTCTGGCAGAGAATTGACGCAAGGGAAAGTATTTATCGGCCGCGCCGGGCGGATCGGGCAGCGGCCCGGCGCGGGCCCACCCTTGACTTCCGCCCCATGGGACGTTCTATCCGGCGCGGATATTTGCCGCCGTTCGAGGGGACCCGATGATGCATGCCTATCGCAGCCATACCTGCGCCGACCTGACCCTGTCCGAGGTGGGCGAGAGCGTCCGTCTCGCCGGCTGGGTGCACCGCATCCGAGATCACGGGGGTGTGCTGTTCATCGACCTGCGCGACCATTACGGGGTGACCCAGGTGCTGTGCGATCCCGACAGCCCGGTCTTCGCCGAGGTCGAGAAGGTCCGCGCCGAATGGTGCATCCGCATCGACGGCACGGTGAAGGCACGCGACGCGGACCTCATCAATGCCAAGATCCCCACCGGCGAGATCGAGGTCTTCATCCGCGACATGGAGGTGCTGGGCCGCGCCGACGAGCTGCCATTGATGGTGTTCGGCGACCAGGAATACCCCGAGGAGACCCGCCTGCGCTATCGCTATCTCGACCTGCGCCGCGAGGCGATGCAGCGCAACATGACCCTGCGCTCGGACGTGGTGGCCTCGATGCGCAAGCGCATGTGGGACAAGGGCTTCCGCGAGTTCCAGACCCCGATCATCACCGCCTCCAGCCCCGAGGGCGCGCGCGACTTCCTGGTGCCCTCGCGCCTGCACCCGGGCAAGTTCTACGCACTGCCCCAGGCGCCGCAGCAGTTCAAGCAGCTCATCATGGTGTCGGGCTTCGACAAGTATTTCCAGATCGCGCCGTGCTTCCGCGACGAGGATCCGCGCGCCGACCGCTCGCCCACCGATTTCTACCAGCTCGACATGGAGATGAGTTTCGTCGAGCAGCAGGACGTGTTCGACACGATCCAGCCGGTGATCGAGGGCGTGTTCGAGGAGTTCGGCGGGGCCAAGACGGTGGACAAGCACTGGCCGCAGATCTCCTATCGCGACGCAGCCCTCTGGTATGGTACCGACAAGCCGGACCTGCGCAACCCGATCAAGATGCAGGACGTCTCCGAGCATTTCCGCGGCTCGGGCTTTGCCATCTTCGCCAAGCTGCTCGAGCAGGAGGGCACCGAGATCCGCGCCATTCCCGCCAAGGGCGGCGGCTCGCGCAAGTTCTGCGACCGGATGAACGCCTATGCCCAGAAGGAAGGGCTGCCGGGGATGGGGTATATCTTCTGGCGGGAGCGGGGAACTGGCGAAGCGGATCGGAAAATCCGCCGAGCACTTCGGTCCGCATACTTAGGAGAAAAACCTAGCGCGGCAGCAGAATTGTTGCGAGATTGGTCCAAAGAAGATGAACGAAAAAAAACGATAGAAACAATCGCTTCTCTGCTTGAATCTGGCGACGCGGAAAGTGTTTTGCGTGCGGGTCGTATCATCGATGCCGAATTCGGAGATTACGAAGCCGCAGGCCCGCTGGCCAAGAATATCGGCCCCGAGCGCACCGAGGCGATCCGCCAGCAACTGGGCCTGGGCAAGGGCGACGCGGCCTTCTTCCTGGGCGGCAAGCCCAAGTCGTTCGAGGCAGTAGCGGGCCGCGCGCGCAACGTGATCGGCGAGGAACTGGGCCTGACCGACCACACGCGTTTCGCCTTTGCCTGGATCGTCGATTTCCCGATGTACGAGAAGGACGACGAGACCGGCGCGGTGGATTTCTCGCACAACCCGTTCTCGATGCCGCAAGGCGGGGTCGAGGCGCTCGACGGCGACCCGCTGGAGGTGCTGGGCTATCAATACGACTTGGCCTGCAACGGCTATGAAATCGTGTCGGGCGCGATCCGGAACCACCGGCTCGACATCATGTTCAAGGCCTTCGAACTGGCCGGCTACGGCGAGGACGAGGTGAAGAAACGGTTCGGCGGCATGGTCAACGCCTTCCGCTATGGCGCGCCGCCGCATGGCGGCTGCGCGGCAGGCATCGACCGGATCGTGATGCTCTTGGCTGAGACCGCGAATATCCGCGAGGTCATCATGTTCCCGATGAACCAGCGCGCCGAGGACCTGATGATGAATGCGCCCTCCGAGCCCACCAGCGACCAGTTGATGGAACTGGGCCTGCGGGTGATCCCGCGGGAGGACTGAACGGTTTCGGACGGGCTGCGCCCGTCCGACCGGCGCGGGGGCTGCGCCCCCGCGACCCCCCGGGCTCGATCCTGTGGCGCCTCAAAGGAGAGCCGTTGGGCGTGACCCGTTGGCGCCGCATGTCGTGCATGAAGTAAACCGGGATCGCGTCGTGATCTCGCAGGCTGACCAAGGCTCGAACCGGCTGCGCCCGTCCAGCCGAGGCGGGGCTTTGGCGCCGACCTCGACCAAGGGCGCGATCATTGGCGCCTCTTTGCTCGCTTTGATGGCTACACATCGGCCGACCTGTTATTCATCGAAGACCCGAAGACCCGATCCCGCGCGTGATCCCGCCGGACCATTGCGCATCGAACGGGCTCTGCCCGTCCGACCGGGGCGGGATCGGCCCCGCCGACCATTCGGCCCGATCGGTAGCAATAGCTGACGCCCCTCTGGCTGCCCGGAAGGCGACACAACACACGACCTGTTGTTCGAGCGAACTCGTCGAGCGCGAAACTTCTCGGGAACTCTGAGCATCGGACGGGCTCTGTCCGTCCGACCGGGGCGGAACTGTGCCCCGCCGACCATTTGGTCCGACCCGGTGGCGCTTGAACCCTCGCCCACTGGACGTGACCTGATGACGCCGAAACAGCGTCCGCGACGCGTCTGCAAGCCAGAGAGACGGACCCACCACGCCGTTCTGCGGGATCGCGCTCTACTCCTCCAACGCCTCGGCGCGTTTTTCCGCGATCAAGCCGCGCTCTTCCTCCTTGCGCTCGTCGAAGGCGGGCCCGGCCCTGTCGATCTCGTCGCGGCTCAGGACCTCGCGGGCGCGCGCGAAGAGGTCCTCCTCCTCCTCGTCGATATGGTGCTCGTACGCCTCGCGCAGCTTGCGGTCCTTGCGTGACTGAAAGAACAGCGCCGCGGCGTGGGCGAACTCGGTGCTGTCGCCCGCGCGAGAGATCGGAAGAGCACACGTCTG
>DOIS01000151.1 GCA_003511785.1 Paracoccaceae bacterium | reverse complement strand
GCGCCTCAGCGGTTCGCGCCCGGAATCCACAAGACATCCGCCTTGCCGTTGTCATTGGCGACGCGGGCGGCCACGAAGAACCAGTCGCTCAGCCGGTTGAGATAGGTCACCGCCGCCGGGTTCACGTCCTCCTGGCCGGCCAGGTCCACCGCCAGCCGCTCGGCCCGGCGAGCGACGGTGCGGCAGACATGCAGATGCGCGGCCAGTTTCGACCCGCCCGGCAGAACGAAGCTGCGCAGCGGCTCGAGCACCCCGTTCATCACGTCGATCTCGCCTTCCAGTCGGTCCACCTGGGATTGCGCCATGCGCAGCGGCGGATACTCGGCCTCCGCATCCTTCTCCATCCCGGGACGACACAGGTCCGCGCCCAGGTCGAACAGGTCGTTCTGGATACGCGCCAGCGCCGTGTCGGTCTCGCCCTCGGCCTCCAGCCGGGCGACCCCGACGAAGGCGTTCAATTCGTCCGCCGTGCCATAGGCCTCGACCCGGGCCGAATGCTTGGCGACCCGCGTGCCATCGCCCAGCGCCGTGTCGCCCTTGTCGCCGGTGCGCGTGTAGATCTTGTTCAGGACAACCATGCGCCCTTACCCCCCGCTGTTGAGATAGACCAGAAGCAGAATCAGGATCACCGCGATGGCCTGGAACAGGATGCGCAGCCGCATCATCCGGTTGCCGTGCTTGGTGTTGAACTTTCCCCCCGCGCCGAAGCCGCCGATGCCGATCACGAGCGCCGCCACGGTGGCGAAGATGGCGACGTAGACGAGGATTTCGACGATTCCGGTCATTGCGGGCCCTTCTGCGCTGTCCGCCGTGATCTAAGCCGATCGGGCGGAAAAGAAAACAATTGCGGGGAAACTTCTGTTCCGCCGCGCGTCAGATGCGCCGGATGATCGCGTCCGTGGCACGTGTGCCGAGCACCCGGCGCAACAGTCCCGCGATCCAGGTCGCCCCGGTGACGTAGTAGCGGGCCCGGGGGCGCGGGCTCTCCACCGCGTGGATCAACCGGCGCGTCACCGCTTCGGGCGGCAGTTCGAACATGTCCTTGCCCGAGGGGTGATACATGCGCGGCAGGATCTTCGCCTCGTAATCGGCGCGGCGGGGCGAGTTCCGCCAGTCGATGTAGCGTTCGAAATAGACGATGCCCTTTTCGCGCAGGGCGGTGGTGATCGGCCCCGGCTCGATCAGAACCACGTCGATGCCCGCCGGGGCCAGTTCGATCCGCATCGTGTCGCTCAGCGCCTCCACCGCGTGTTTGGTGGCTGCATAGGCGCCGCGCCAGTTCATGTAGACAAGGCCCAGCGTGCTGGAGCATTGCACGATCCGGCCCGATCCCTGCGCGCGCATCACCGGGATCACCTGCCGGGTCAGCTCGTGCCAGCCGAAGACATTGGCCTGGAAGATCGCGCGCAGCCCGTCGCTGGGCAGGTCTTCGACCGCGCCTGTCAACTGGTGCGCGCCGTTGTTGAACAGCGCATCCAGCCGTCCGCCGGTGACCTCCAGCACCTCGGTAAGCCCGGCGGCGATGCTTGTCTCGTCGCAATAGTCGATGCGGGGGCTGTCGAACCCCTCACCGCGCAGCCGCGCGCAATCGGCCTCCTGCCGACAGGCGGCAAAGACCCGCCAGCCCCGCGCGCGCAACCCGTGGGCCGCGTCATAGCCGATGCCCGAGGAGCAGCCGGTGATCAGGATGGATTTCTGCATGGCGCGCGCCCCGCGACGAAATTGCCGCGCCAGTCATGCAGACCGGCGCGGCGGGACGCAATGGAAAAGGTCTGGTGGAAAAGGGTTTGGTGATGAAATCCGAGCCGGAGGCGGTCAGACCCCTGTGTTTTCACCCCACGTGATGAATCCCGACACATCCCCGCCCCAGGTTCTGAAGCTTTCCACGCCGTTGGAGACGCCGACGAGGTTCTCCATGGTGATGACATAATAGGGATCGCCCCCCGGCGGCCGTCCCAGGATACCGCCGCCTTCGAGCGTGTCGAACATGGTCACCGCCTCCTCGACGCTGGCCTCGGCGAACAGAATCTGGTCGAGGTCGATCTCGTCGGCATCCAGGCCACGCAGGACCACCACGGCATCGCCGGCCTCGATCCGCACCCCGCCGTTCGTCTCGCGCCAGTGGAATTCGTCGATGGTGCCGTTTTCAAGGTCGGCCAGCGTCTCGCCCGCGATGGGGCCGATGGGTCCGTCATGGTCGGCCAGAACCAGGAGGTCGTTCGCGTTGAAATCCCGGATCACCGTCCGGTTCGGCCCGTCGGACAGGTTGTTGATCCAGGACTCGATGAAGATGTTGCTGCCGCTGCCACCCGAGACCACGTCGCGGCCCGAGCCTGTCACGATCACGTCGTTGCCGGCCCCGCCATCGGCCCGGTCGTCGCCATCGCCGAGGATCAGAAGGTCATTGTCGCGCCCGCCATTCAGCACATCATCGCCCGCCCCGCCATGGGCGCTGTCGTTGCCCGCGCCCATGCGGAACGTGTCGTCGAACTCGGAGCCAAGCGCGCCATTGTCGGCCTTGTTGCCGCGCACGTCGAACTGCGAGTCGCCCAGCAGGGCGTCATAAAGCGCGTCTTTCAGCGTGCCGACGGATTCGCTCCATGAGCCAAAGCCCAGCGGCTCGGGATCGTCGAACCGCCCGCGCAGCGACACCCCCTCGGCATCGCTCACCACAAAGCGCGTGGCGTGCACCTCGCCGTCCGTCGTGGTGTAGCTTATGCGCAATTCGGTCCCCATGCCACTGGTCGAAAACAGCGCCGTGCCCTCGGGGCCGAGCGCCTCCAGCGTGGCGGCATCCGCCGAGAACAGCCCCTGTTCCAGCGCATCCATGAAGTCGTCGGCCTTGTGGTCCACCACGGACAACCTTACGCGGTTCGGCATCGTTGATCTCCCTTGTCATCATCTCCTTGACGAGGACTAGCAGGCTGCTGAAGAAG
>DOIS01000113.1 GCA_003511785.1 Paracoccaceae bacterium | reverse complement strand
CTATCTCCTTCTCGCCACGCTCAAGGGCGCGGTCACGGCGCCGGTGCTGGTGGGGCTGATCGCGGTGGCCGCCGATGTCACCATCCTCAAGCGCATCGACTACGATCCCGAGCGCACCATCGTGGCCACCATCGGCATCCTCTACATCCTGCAACAGCTCACGCTGATGACCTACGGCCCCGATGCGCGCCCCGTGGAGCCGCCCTTCAACACGCGCCTCGCCATTCCCTGGATCGAGCGCGGCGCCGAAGGGTGGCAGCTCTACTATCCCTGGGGGCTGTCCACGACCAGCTACAAGCTCGCCGTGATCGGCGCGGCGGCGGGGGTGCTGGTGGCGGTCTGGCTCCTGATGGCGCGCTCGCGGGTCGGCCTTCTGATGCGCGCCACGCAGCTCGACAGCGAGACCGCGCTGGCCTTCGGCATCCCGGTCGAGCGGGTCTATGCAATCGTCTTCGGGCTGGGCGCGGGGCTCGCCGCCCTGGGGGCGGTGCTGATCGTGCCGATCCAGCAGGCGCATTACCTCATGGGGGGCGATCCGCTGCTCCTGTCCTTCATCGTGGTCATCATCGGTGGGCTGGGCAGCCTGCCGGGCACGGTGCTGGCCGCCGTGCTGATCGGGCTGTCCGACGGGATCATCTCGGTCTTCTTCTCGCCGACGCTGGCCAAGATCCTGGCCACGCTGCTGGTGGCGCTGGTGCTGGTGTTCCGGCCCCAGGGCCTGTTCGGGCTGCGCGCGCGATGAGCGATCTGCGCCGTTCGCTCGCCCTGCATCTGGGATTGCTGGCGCTCTTGTTCGCGCTGCAATTCGTGCTGCCGGCCTATCACCACGGGAACCTTGCGCGGATCATGGTGCTGGCGGGGTTCGCCATGGGCTACAACATCATGTTCGGCTATACGGGCCTCTTGAGCCTGGGCCATGCGCTGTTCTTCGCTGCGGGCATGTATGGCATGGGGCTGAGCGTGCAGCACCTGGACGCGGCGCCCCTGCCGGCGCTGATCGCGGGGTTGCTGGCCGGGGCGCTTGTCTCGGCGGCGCTGGGGCTGCTGGCGCTGCGCACGGCGGGCGTGGCCTTCATGATCGTGAAGCTGATGTTCGCGCAGGCGGGATACCTGACCGTGCTCTATTTCGGCGACTGGACGCGCGGCGACGAGGGCTTCGTGATCCAGCAGGCGCAGCGGGTGATGGCCGGGATCGGCCTGAGCGCGCCCACCGCGCGCTACTTCGCGGCGCTGGCGCTCTTCGCGCTCTGCCTCGCGGTCACGCTGTGGCTGGTGCACACGCCGTTCGGGCGCGTCCTGATCGCCATCCGCGAGAACGAGGAGCGCGCGCGGATGCTGGGTTACGACGTCTTCGCGCACAAGCTGGCGGCGGTGGTGCTCTCGGGCACCATGTCGGCGGCGGCCGGGGCGGCCTACGGGCTGCTCTTTGGCTATGTCGGGGCCACTTTCGCCTCGGTGCAATACTCGATCTTTCCGCTCTTGTGGGTGCTCCTGGGCGGGGCGGGGACGGTGATCGGGCCGTTCATCGGCACGCTGTTCATGTTCTACCTGATCGACCTGTCCTCGGGGCTCACCACAGCCTACATGCTGATCGCGGGCGTGGCGCTGGTGCTGCTCACGCTGTTCGCGCCGCAGGGGCTGGCGGGCGAGCTGCGCAATCGTCTGTGGCGGGGGCTGCCATGACGCTCTTGTCGACGCGCGGGCTTACCCGGCATTTCGCCGGCATCCGGGCCGTGGACGGGGTCGATTTCGACCTGCCGGAGGGCGAGATCCGAGCGCTCATCGGGCCCAACGGGGCGGGCAAGACGACCTTCGTGTCACTGCTTTGCGGGCGGATCGCGCCCAGCGCGGGCACGGTCGCCTTCGACGGGCGCGACATCTCGCACCTGCCCGCGCATCGGCGGATCAATCTCGGCATGGCCTACACGTTCCAGATCACCTCTGTCTTTGCCCGGCTCAGCGTGGCCGAGAATGTCGGCCTCGCCGCCCGGCGTCGGCTGCGCGGCCGGGCAAAGGTCGAGGCGGCGGTGGCTGCGGCGCTGGCGCGTGTCGGGCTGGAGGGCCGCGCCGGGGCGCTGGCGGGCGACCTGGCCTATGGGCACCAGCGGCTGCTGGAGATCGCCATGGGCATCGTGCAGGCCCCGCGCCTGCTGATCCTCGACGAGCCGACGCAAGGGCTCTCGGACAGCGAGATCGCCGGGTTCAAGGCGCTGATCCGCGAGCTGGCGCAAAGCGCCACCATCCTGCTGATCGAGCACAACATGAGCGTGGTGATGGAGACCGCCCACCGGGTCACCGTGCTGAATTTCGGACAGGTGCTGGCCGAGGGCACGCCCGAGGAAATCCATGCCGACCGCGCGGTGCAGGCCGCCTGTCTGGGGGTCGGGTGATGCTGGAACTGGATCGGATCGACGCGGGCTATGGGCGGGCGCAGATCCTGCGCCAGCTCTCGCTCACGGTCGCGCCCGGCGAGGTGGTCTGCCTGCTGGGCCGCAACGGGGCGGGCAAGACCACGACGATGAAGACGATCATGGGGCTTCTGCCGCTGATGTCGGGGGCGGTACGGCTGGGTGGGCGCGAGATCAGCGCGCTGCCCGCGCACAAGGTGGCAGGCTGCGGGATCGGCTATGTGCCGCAGGGGCGGCGGCTGTTTGCCGAGCTGACCGTGGCGCAGAATCTCGAGATCGGGCTCAGGGTGCGCGGCTCGGGCGCTGCGGTGCGCGAGGCGGTGCTGGAGCTGCTCCCCCGCCTGCGCGAACGGCTGGGCCAGCGCGCGCAGACGCTTTCGGGCGGCGAGCAGCAGATGCTGGCCACCGCCCGCGCGCTCTGCGTGGAGCCCGATTACCTGTTGCTGGACGAGCCCACCGAGGGGTTGCAGCCCTCGATGATCGCGGCGATCCGCGACGTGGTGGGGGTGATGCGCGGGCGCGGCGTGGGCGTGCTGCTGGTCGAGCAGCGGGTGGACGCGGTGCTGGCCATCGCCGACCGGGTGGCCTTCATCGAGAACGGCCACAACCTCGAGACGCTGCCGGCCGAGGCGCTCAGGGCCGATCACGGGATCATCGAGCGGCACCTGGGGGTGTGAGGCCCTCGATCCGTCATTTGCCGGGGCATCCGTCGGATTCGGTATTTTCATACGAGAAGAAGCAGGGCGCGCGCGCTCGGGGCCGGGCCGGCGGCTCAGCCCAGCCGGGCCAGAAGGTCCAGAAGCAGGGCGCGCTCGGCTGCGTCGAGCGGGGCCAGCGTCTCCTCGGTGGTCGCGCGCGCGGCGGGCAGGCGGCGGGCCAGCAGGGCGCGGCCGGCCTCGGTGGGGACCAGCAGCAGACGGCGCTGGTCGTCTTCATCGGGCGCGGCGCTGACCAGCCCGCGCCTGCGCAGCCGGTCCATCACCCCCTTGATCGTCGCGCCATCCATTGCCGTAGCCCGGCCCAGCGCGTTCTGCGAGGCCCGGCCCAGCACGCAGAGCTGGGCGAGGGCGGTGAACTGCGTGGGCGTCAGGTCGTCGATATGGGACGAGAAGATCGCCAGGTGCCGCTGGGTCGCGCGGCGCAGCAGAAAGCCCACCTGGCGGTCCAGCACATAGCCGGTCTCGGTGTCGGGATCGCTCATGCAAGGGCCGGTCGCGGTTGTTGACAGGGGCGGGGGCGCTGCCGCAACATCCGTTTGTATACAAACAAAACCGCCGCTCCAACAGGGAAACGGGCATGGCGACGCAAGGCTATCATCGGCCCGCGCGTCTGGACGAGGCGCTGCACCTGCTGGCGGGCGGGGGGATCACCGTCGCGGCAGGCTGCACCGACCTGTTCCCGGCGACCGAGGCGCCGGGGCTCAGGGGGCCGGTGCTGGGCCTCACGGGCATCGCCGAGTTGCAGGGCATCGCCCGCGATGCGGCGGGCTGGCGCATCGGGGCCGCGACCCCGTGGAGCGCCATTCGCGCGGCCGATCTGCCGCCTGGTTTCGACATGCTGAAACTGGCCGCGCGCGAGGTCGGCTCGGCCCAGATCCAGAACGCGGGCACGATCGGCGGCAATCTTTGCAACGCCTCGCCGGCCGCCGACGGGGTGCCGCCGCTCCTGGCGCTGGAGGCGTCGGTGGAACTGGCCGGGCCCGCTGGGCGGCGGGTGCTGCCGCTGGCCGATTTCCTGACCGGGCCCCGGCGCACCGCGCTGGCCCCCGGCGAGATGCTCATCGCCGTGCTCATCCCCGACGCCGCTGGCGCGGGTGTGAGCGATTTCCTCAAGCTGGGCGCGCGCAAATACCTGGTGATCTCGATCGCCATGGTGGCAGCGCGGCTCGAGACCGAGGGCGCCCGCGCCGCTGCCGGCCGCGGGCAGGGCCGTGGGCGCGCGGGTCGAGCGGCTGGACGGGGTGCCCAAGGTGCTGGGGACCGAGAGCTATGGCGCCGATCACCCGCCAGAGGGCGCGTTGCTGGTGCGCGCGATACGCGCGCCGCACCACGCCGCGCGCTTCGCCTTCGGCGACATCGCAGGCTGGGCCGCGCGCCAGGCCGGGCCGGTGCGGGTCTTTACCGCAGCCGACATTCCCGGGCGCAACCTGTTCGGCACGATCCCAGCCTTCACCGACCAGCCGGCGCTGGCCGAGACCCATGTGCGTCATCGCGGCGAGGCGGTGGCCCTGGTGGCCGGCGCGGCGGAGGTGGTCGAGGCGCTGGACCTGGCCGGTTTCCCGGTGGACTGGCAGCCGCTGCCGGAGATGCTGACCGCGCCCGAGGCCCGCCAGGACGGCGCGGCTGCATGACACGCGCGAGGGCAACATCCTGATTTCCGGCTTTGTGCGCTGCGGCGATGTCGAGGCCGCGCTGGAGGCCGCGCTGACCGGCGCCGCCCATCTGGCCGAGGCCGAGATCGAGACGCCTTATGTCGAGCACGCCTATATCGAGCCCGAGGCCGGCGCCGCCTGGACGGAGGGCGACACGCTGGTGATCCGGGCCTGCACCCAGGCGCCGGTGATGGACCGCGACAGCACGGCCGAGGTGCTGGGCCTGCCGCCCGAGCGGGTACGCGTGGTCCCGGCGGCGGCGGGCGGCGGCTTCGGGGCCAAGCTGGACCTGTCGGGGCAGCCGCTGATCGGGCTGGTGGCGCTGAAAACCGGGCAACCGGCACGCATGGTCTGGTCGCGCCGCGAGAGCATGGCGGCCAGCACCAAGCGACATCCGGGCCAGATGCGCGGCCGCGCCGGCATCGACGCCGGGGGACGGATCACCGGCCTGGCCTTCGACGGTGATTTCAACACCGGCGCCTATTCCAGCTGGGGCCCGACCGTGGCGGTGCGGGTGCCGGTGCATGCCTCGGGGCCCTATCTCACACCGAACTACCGGGCCGAGGCGCGGGCGGTGCATACCAACGGGCCCAGCGCCGGGGCCTTCCGCGGCTTCGGGGTGCCGCAGGCCGCGATCCTGCAGGAGACGCTTTACGAGGATCTCGCACTTGCTGCCGGGATCGACCGGCTGGCGTTTCGCCGGATCAACGCGCTGTCCGAGGGGGCGCGCAGCACCTGCGGGCAGGAGATGCGCGGGGTGGGGATCGGGGCCTGCCTCGATGCGCTGGCTGTGCCCTGGGAGGCGGCGCTGGCGCGCGCGGCGGCGGTCAACGCGCGCGGCGGCGCGATCCGGCGCGGGGTCGGCGTGGCGTCCTGCTGGTATGGTTGTGGCAACACCGCGCCGGCCAACCCCTCGACCATCCGGGTGGGGCTGACGCCCGGGGGCCGGCTGCGGCTGCACCAGGGGGCCAGCGATATCGGGCAGGGGGCCAATACGGTGATCGCCCATATCTGCGCCGATGCGCTGGGCCTGCCGCTAGCGGAGTTCGAGATCGAGGGCTATGACACCCATCTCACGCCCGATTGCGGCAAGACCTCGGCCTCGCGCCAGACCGTGGTGACGGGCAAGGCGGCCTGGCTGGCGGGCCGGGCGCTGCGCCGGGCGATCCTGACGCGCACCAACATGGGCGAGGGCGCGGCGCTGGCGCTGAAGGGCGCGCGCGTGGTGGTCAGTGACGGGGCGCAGCGGCGCGAGATCGACTTGGCCGCGCTGGTCCCGGACATCAACGGCTATGCGCTGGCCGCCGAGGAGACCTATGACCCGCCCACCAGCCCGCTCGACGAAAACGGGCAGGGGGTGCCCTGCGCGGTCTATGGCTACGGCGCGCAGATGGCCGAGGTCGAGGTGGGCATGGGTCTGGGCACGGTCAAGGTGCGGCGCATGACCGCCGCGCATGACCTGGGCCGGGCCATCAACCCGCTTTTGGCCGAGGGGCAGGTCGAGGGCGGCATCGCCCAGGGCCTGGGCATGGCGCTGATGGAGGATTACGTGCCCGGGCGCACCGAGAACCTGCATGACTACCTGATCCCGACCACGGGCGACATGCCGGAAATCGAGACCCTCTTCATCGAGACCCCGGACCCGGAGGGGCCGATGGGGGCGAAGGGGCTGGGCGAACACGTGCTGATCCCCACCGCGCCCGCGATCCTGAACGCGATCCGGGACGCCTGCGGGGCGCGGATCACGAAACTGCCGGCCCTGCCGCACCGGGTGCTGGCGGCGATGCGGGGAGGTGGCAAAGGTGCAAGTTAAAGCACAGAGGACAGATCCCGACCCCGGGAGGGAGAGAAGCCCCCGCCCGTTTTCCCGAGGGCAAACCTGTGGTTTGACGGGGCGGTCGGGGGCTGCCCGGCGTAAACGCCGGGCGGAACGAGTGTTCAGCAGCCCCTCCGGCATTCCAGCCGAGCGCAATGCGTGAGATGTGGGAATGCCAACCGAGGACTCCCTCAAATGACCGCCCGCGCCGACCGCATCCGCGAGGAGAAGATCCGCTGCGACGCCTGCCCGGTCATGTGCTACATCGCCGAGGGCAAGGTCGGCGCTTGCGACCGCTATGCCAACATGGGCGGCCGCATCATCCGCTGCGACCCGCTGACCGTGCTGGACAGGCGGCTGGCCGAGGGCGGCGAGATCCGGCCCTTTCTCAAGAGCGAATGGGACGGGCGGCTGGTTTCGGATGACGACCTGTTCGTCTCGGCGGTGGGCGCGGGCACCACCTATCCCGACTACAAGCCCGCCCCCTTCATCGTCTCCCGCCAGGTCGACGGCGCCGATTTTGTCACCGTCGTGACCGAGGCGATCTTTTCCTATTGCGGGGTCAAGGTGAAGATCGACACCGACCGGCACCTGGGCCCCGAGGGCGCCACCGTGCGCGCCGAGGGCGAGGCGGTGGGGCTGATGATCACCTCGGAATACGGCTCGCAGATGATGAGCCTGGGCGGCGTCGATCACCTCACCGGCGGCTCCAAGCCCGAGGGCCGCGTCACTTGCGACACGCTGATGAAGCTCTGCAACCGCGAGGCGGTGGAGCTGACCGTGGATGGCGGCGCCAGTGTGATCGTGCAGGCCGGGGCCGCGCCCATTGTCGACGGGCAGCGCGAGGAACGGATGCGCGTCGGCTGCGGTTCGGCCACCATCGGCATGTTCGCGAGCCAATGGCAGGAGCTGGTGGATGAGGTGGTGGTGGTCGACGACCACATCACCGGCGTGGTCAGCGAACACCAGGCGGGTAAGGTGCTGGGCTGGTCCGACACCGGCATCCGCATCAAGGGCCGCCGCTCGACCCCCGGGCGCTATTTCCAGGTGGCCGAGCCGGGCCGAGGCTGGGGCGGCACGAATATCGACGACCCGCTGACCATCCTCGGGCCGTGGCTGCCGAAGAAGGGCGCGCGGCCGGGGCTGACCCTCCTGATGGTCTCCACCACGGGCGAGCAATGGGGCTACTATATCCTCGACGAAGAGTTGACCCCGCAGCCGGCGCCGCTGCCCGAGACGTTGAGGCCCTCGGTCGACCTGATCGCGGAGAATTGCGAGCCGGCGCTCTGCACGGTGCTGTTCATGGGCGGCGCGGGGGGCTCTTTGCGCTCGGGTGTCACGAAGAACCCGGCGAAGCTCGCCCGCTCGGTGCAGGGGCGGGGCACGCGGGT
>DOIS01000235.1 GCA_003511785.1 Paracoccaceae bacterium | reverse complement strand
GGCAGCACGAAACGCATGGGCCAACTGATATGCGGGCTTGCGCGCAACAGCCGCTCGCGCTCGATCAGCGACTCGCGCACCAGGCGGAACTCGAAATACTCCAGATAGCGCAAGCCGCCATGGAACAGCTTGGTCGAGGCCGAGGAGGTGGCCGCGCCCAGGTCGCCGCGCTCGGCCAGCGTCACCGACAGACCGCGCCCCGCCGCGTCGCGGGCGATGCCGCAGCCGTTCACCCCGCCGCCGATGATGAAGAGATCGGTGATGCCAATCGCCACGATCCGCGCCCGCCCCATGCCGTTTCCCGGAACATCTCGCGCAAACCGCGCCGGGTTTCCACCCAAACCTTGCCCAAGACCGCCGCCGTGCCAGGCGATTTTCCCGGCGGCGCGCGCAATATATCCTTGATCGCGCGGCGCATTACGGGAGTACTCGCCCCGATGGGTCCGGTCGCGACCGGGCACGACCAAGACCAACAGGGGGACACACCTATGGGATACACCGCCTTCACCCGCCGCGGCGGCGCGGCACTCGCGTTGGCCGCCGGGCTGTTTGCGACCGGCGCCGCGGCGCAGAGCGACATCACCGTGGCCATGCAGCTCGAACCGCCGCATCTGGACCCGACCAGCGCGGCGGCGGGCGCCATCGACTCGGTGCTCTACTCCAACGTGTTCGAGGGGCTGACCCGGTTCATGGGCGACGGCTCGGTCGTGCCGGGCCTGGCCGAGAGCTGGGAGATCTCCGAGGACGGCACGGTCTATACCTTCACCTTGCGCGATGGCGTGACGTTCCACGATGGGACCACGATGGATGCCGAGGACGTGAAATTCTCGCTCGACCGTGCCCGCGCCGAGGACAGCGTGAACGCGCAGAAGGCCTTGTTCGCCGGAATCGACAGCGTCGAGGCGGTGGACCCGCAAACCGTGCGCGTCACGCTCAAGGAGCCGGACGGCAACTTCCTGTTCAACATGGCCTGGGGCGACGCGGTGATCGTGGCGCCCGAGAGCATCGAGGGGATCAAGCAGCAGCCCGTCGGCACCGGCGCCTTCACCTTCTCGGAATGGGTGCAGGGCGACCGCATCGTGCTGGAGCGAAACCCCGACTATTGGGGCGAGGCCCCGGCGCTGGAGCGCGCCACGTTCAAGTTCATCTCGGACCCCACCGCCGCCTTCGCCGCCGTCATGGCCGAGGACGTGGACGTCTTCAGCGGTTTCCCCGCGCCCGAGAACCTGCCGCAATTCGAGGCGGACGCGCGCTTCCAGGTGCTGGTCGGCTCGACCGAGGGCGAGACCATCCTGGCGATCAACAATGAACAGCCGCCCTTCGACAACGTCAAGGTGCGCCAGGCGGTGGCCCATGCGGTGGACCGGCAGGCGATCATCGACGGGGCGATGTTCGGCTATGGCACGCCCATCGGCACGCATTTCGCGCCGCATCACCCGGCTTATGTGGACCTGACCGACCAGTCCGCCCACGACCCCGACAAGGCCCGCGCGCTGCTGGCCGAGGCCGGGTTTGCAGACGGGTTCGAGACCACGCTGCACCTGCCGCCGCCCTCCTATGCGCGGCGCGGCGGCGAGATCATCGCCGCGCAACTGGCCGAGGTGGGCATCACCGCCGAGATCATCAACGTGGAATGGGCGCAATGGCTGGAATCGGTGTTCAACGGCAAGAATTTCGGCCTGACCATCGTCAGCCATACCGAGCCCATGGACATCGGCATTTACGCCCGGCCCGACTACTACTTCCAGTATGACAATCCGGCATTCCAGACGTTGATGGAAGAGCTCACCGTTACCACGGATCCTGATGCACGCCAGGAGCTGATGCAAAAGGCCCAGCGCATGATCTCCGAGGATTACGTCAACGGCTATCTCTTCCAGTTGGCCGCGCTGACCGTGGCCAAGGCCGGGGTGCAGGGCCTGTGGGAGAACGCGCCCACCCAGGCCGTGGACCTCACCGGCGTGAGCTGGGCCGAGTGACGCGCGCGGCGCACAGGGCAACGGGGGCCGCGCGGCCCCCGTCACCCGCCCGAACCGCCGTGGCGGTTTGCTCTCCGGGTTCCAGATGATCCGATATGCGGTGCTGGCCCTTCGGGCCGCGGCGCTCGCCGCCGCTGTCATCGCCCCGCCGCTGGCCGCGCAGGGGTTGGACCAGATCGACGGAGACCCGCCGCGCGCGACCCGTGACGCGCCGCTCGAGGTGGCGGTGGGCATCGAGGTCGAGCAGATCACCAGCGTCGATCAGAAGGCCGAGAACTACGGCGCCGTGGTCGTCATCCGCATGGAGTGGCAGGACCCGGCCCTCGCCTTCGACGCCGAGGCGGAGGGCCAGAGCTTCAAGCTGATGCGCCCGGAGGTGTTCCGCGACTACATGCGCGCGCGGAACGATCGCCCCGGCCTTCTCGATCCGCAACCAGCAGTCCAACCGCTGGGTGCACCAGGCGCTGCTGTCGGTCTTTCCCGACGGCACCGTCTTCTATGCCGACAAGTCGTCGCTGACCCTTCAGGCGCCGCATTTCCAGTTCACGCGCTACCCGTTCGACCGGCAGACCTTCTTCTTCGCGATCCAGTCGGTGCTGCCCAGCCACCTTGTCACCTACAGCACGCTCGACGGCCAATCGGGTCTGGGCGATACGCTGGGCGAAGAGGAATGGGTACTGGAGCGCGCCCGTATTGAGCTGTCCACCGGCAAGGGCCTTTCGGGGCGCGACAGCGCGCAGGCTGCGCTGGTCTTCGAGGGGCACCGCCACATCCAGTATTACGTCACCAAGATGTTCGTGCCGATGCTGGTGCTGATCTCGG
>DOIS01000400.1:751-6871 GCA_003511785.1 Paracoccaceae bacterium | reverse complement strand
GCGACGTGCGCGGCAAGGGCCTCTTTTGCGGCGTCGAGCTGGTCACCGACCGCAAGACCCGCGAACCTGTGGACGAGAAAACCGTGCCGCAGGTGCAGGCCGAATGCGGCGCGCAGGGCGTCATCATCGGAGCGGCCAACCGCTCGGTGCCCGGCTACAACAACTTCCTGTGCTTCTCGCCCGCGCTGATCGCCACCGCCGACGACATCGACCGGATCACCGACAGCGTGGATCACGCCTTGGCCAAGGTGTACGGCTGATCCGGCAAGGCGCTCGCCGGGCGGCCGCAAGGTTCGGCTTGCGGCGCATGGGCCGGACAGGATAGCACCGGCCCATGCTCGATCTACTCGCGAAAGTCATCGGCCCGCATCGCGCGGTGTCGGTCTATGCCTTCCTCAGGACCTGGGGCCTGCCGCTCGGCCTCGTGCTCGCCGCTTTGCTCGGCATCGGGGCGATGGTGCTGCGCGGCGCCGACCAGCCCGAGCATGTCGCCTATATCCGGGCCGAGGTGCTGGGCACCGACCCGATCAACGGGGACCGGCGCAATGGCCTCATGGTCGATCTGCGCCTGCCCGACGGCGAAATCCTGCGCCTGACCGAAACCGAGGGGCTGATCGCGGCCAAGCTGGAGGCGACCGCCTGCGTGCAGGAACGCCGCCGCCCGGACGGCGCGGCGCTCTACCGGCTGCGTCAGCCGCATCGCTGCGGGCTCTGAGCGGGCCGGCGCGCAAACGTCACCCAGACGTCACCTCGTCATCACGCGCCTGTCATCAATGCGCCGCCCATCTGTGTCCGCCACATCCAGACACAGGAGCATGTGATGCCGCATCTCACCCGCCGCCATTTCCTCGCCACAAGCACGGCGCTGGCCGCCGCCGCAGCAGTCACCCCCGTCATCGTCCGTGCCGCAGGCGCCACGCCCGGCCCGGGCGAGCTGGCGATGCACGCCGCAACACCCAACCCCGAAGGCGTGTTCGAGCGGCTCTTCCTGCTCAAGGGCGATCCGCTGGCCGAGCCAATCCACACGATCCTGACCGAGGACGGCAGCGCCGCGCCCGCCCGCTGGACCCCGGCACGCGCCGGGTGCTGCGGCTGATGCATTTCAACGACATGCACAACCACATGACCGATCTGCATCCCAAGCGCGGCGACACGCATCGCATGGCGCAGATGGTCAAGCGGCTGCGCGCCGCCCGCGACGCGGCGGACGAGAGCGAGATCGTGCTGTTCCGGTCGGGCGGCGACGACCACACCGGCTCGGTCTTCGACGAGCTGATGGGCTGGAGCGCCGAGGAATTCGTGGTCGATGCCGGCTATCGCGCCGCGCCGGCCGCCGGGCTCGACATCGCGGTGCTCGGCAATCACGAGTTCGACCGAGGCGCGGCGCTGCTCAAGCTCGGGATTGACCGCGACGCGGCCTTCCCGGTGCTCTCGGCCAATATCCACGGCTCTGCCCACCTCGCCCGCGACACCGATTACGTCGCCGCGGCGGTGGGCGAAGCGAAGGGGCTGCGCATCGGCTTCATCGGCCTGACCACCGTCGTGGACACCCGCACCGGCATGAAGAGCGACCCGACCCTCGCCGTGGCCAGCCCGGTTCAGGCCGCGGCCAACATCTACAAGGCAGTCGAGGCGGTCTCGGACGTGGTGGTGATCCTGTCGCATTGCGGCTATGGCCGCGACATGCACCGCTCGGGCAAGGCCGGCAGCGCGCGCCGCATCGGCGAGGGCGATTTCGCGATCGCCGACGCGGTGGGGCCGCTGAGCACGAAGCCGGTGGTGCTGATCGGCGGGCATTCCCATACCGCGCCCAACGCCGAGGGGATCGACGCCGACAACATGGTGAACGGCCTGCTGCTGACCCAGGCCAAGGCCAACGGCTCGCATCTGGGCGAGATCGCCATGTCCATCGCCGCCGGCCAGGGCCGCGATCAATGGTTCAGCAGCGTCGCCCTGCACCCGATCAAGAAGCGCGACGACCGCGTGGCCGAGGGCGACGAGGCCTATCCCACGCTCGAACATGACGGCGACTATGACGCCGAGTATGAAAGCGCGGTGATGGCCCCGATGGTCGCCGCGCTCGACGCCAAGCTGTCGGAGGTGATCGGTGAGGTATCCGACGCCCGGCTCATTTCGACCAAACGCACCGTGGCCGACCGCTACGTGGGCGAAACCGCCATCGCCAACTTCATGAACGACACGCTGGTGCGGCGCTCGGCCACCTTCCCCGGCGGGGCGGTCGATTTCTCGCTGTTCAACGCCACGGGGCTGGCCTCCGGCGTCAACCAGGGGCCGCTCACCTTCCGCGAATGGTTCGACGTGATGCCCTATGCCGACGTGATCGACGTGGCCACCGTCACCGGCGCGCAGATCCGCGACATGCTCGACTCCAATGCCAAGCGCATCCTGCGTCCCGAGGAGGTGGCCGGCACCGATCTGACCGGCTTCGTGTCGCGCGGCCTGCTGCATTTCTCCTCGGGCATCCGCTACCGCATCGAGCTGGGGTCCTCGGCGGCCGAGGCGCGCGCGGTCGAGATCACTCTGGCCGGTACGCCGGTCGAGGAGGTGCTGGAGGAGGAGTTCACCCTGGCCTTCAACTCCTACATCTCGCTCGGCGCCTTCGGCGAGACCTGGAACGGCAACCCGATCGGCGGCGGTGTGGCCGGCGAGATCCCCAGTGTCGACGTGCGGGGCTTCGACTGGAACCACACCGGGCTGGTCTATCGCAACGAGCTGATCGCGGCGATCCGCGATCTGGGCGTGATCGGGCCCGAGAGCGGCGTGGGTCTCGACGGACGGCTCGCCGTGGGCAGCGCCAGCTGATCCCGCGCCCCCCGCCCGGAGCCTACCGGGCGGGGGCATCGGTTTCGGCGCCGGGTTCAGATCACCACCTGGAACACCAGCCCCGCCAGGATCGCTCCACCGACCCCCAGCGCGAGATAGGTGGCGAAGACGCGCGGCCGGACCAGCGACCAGACCGCCGCCATCGCCGGGATCGAGCTGACCGCGCCCGCGATCATGAAGGCCATCGCCGCCCCCGCGCTCATGCCCTGGGTCATCAGCCCGGCCAGCATCGGCGGCGCGACATAGGAGTTGAGATAGGCCGGCATCCCCACCAGCGCCGCCGTGGCCACCGGCAGCACCCCCTCGCCGCCCACCGCACCCGCGATCAGGTCGGCCGGCACGTAATGCACCAGCAGCGCCTCGAGCGTATAGGCCAGGGCCAGCCACTTCAGCAGGAACAAGCCGTTGGTCAGGAATTCGGCCCGGAACTGCGCCCGGCGCGGCGCCTCGGTCCAGAAGCGCCATTGCGGCCTGCCGTTCAGCTTGGGGCCGCCGCCGCAGCAGCCGGCGGGCGCATAGTGCTTGAGCGGCGCGGCAAACGCCCCGCGCCCCATCAGCGCCTTGACGGCGAAGCCGCCGAACAGGCCCAACGCCACCGCCGCCACGGCCTTGCCCAGGGCAAAGGGCCAGCCCAGCGCGGCGGCGGTGATGAGCAAGGTGGGCGGGTCGATCAGCGGCGAGGACAGCCAGAACGCCATCACCGCCGACAAGGGCGCGCCCAGCGCCAGCAGCCCGGCGACAAAGGGGATCACCTCGCAGGAGCAGAAGGGCGCAAGCCCCCCGAAAAGCGCGGCGAGAAAGATCATCCGCGTCTCGCGCCCCTCGAAGGCGCGCGCCACCATGACCTCGGCGCCGGTGGCTTTGAGATAGGCCAACATCAGCACCGCGAACAGGATATAGGGCGCGGTATTGGCCAGCGCTTGCAGGGCGAAGGTGATCGTGTTGCCAAAATTGCCCGGGTCCAGCGCCGCGACCAGCAGCAGGATCAGGGCGATGAGCGCCCAGGGCGTGCGCAGCCAGTCGGCCGCGATCCGGCGCGCGCCGCCGGGTGTCTGTGTCGTGTCAGCCATCGTTCGCGGCCCTTTCCTGTTGATCGACGCAACATTCGGCGAGAATGAACTGCGCCAGGTTCCGCAGCGCGTCGAACGAGGCGCGGTTGACCGTGGCCCGCCCGGCCCGTTCCTGCACCACCAGCCCACCGGCGGCGAGAAAGCGCAGGTGATGGGCGAGCGTCGAGGGCGCTATCCCCGTCCGCTCCTGGATCTGGCCCACGGTGAGCCCCGGCGCCCCCGCGCGCACCAGCGCGCGCAGAACTTTCAACCTTTGCTCGGACCCCATGGCCGAGAACCCTCGGGCGGCTTCTTCCGGCATAGACATCTCCATTAAACTAGATTCGTAGTTTTAATGGGGTGATCGGTGCTTGGCAAGCCCGCGCGTGCCCTCCATCGAAGACGCCGCTGGGCGCCTCAGGCGGGAGTATTTGAAAAAGAGAAGACGCAGGGACCGCCCCCTCCCTTTCATCTCCTGGTTAAAGACTGTGGGAGTGAAGACCGCAGGCCAGAGGGGGCAACGCCCCCTTCAGCCCTCGATCAGGGGCAGATGCGGCGCCGCCTCGCGCGGCAGATCGCCGGTCAGGCGCGGATCGTCGGCCACCTCGACCTGTTGACGCACCGGGACGAACCCGCTGCGGCGGTAGAACCCCAGCGCCCCGGGGCTGTCATTGGTGCAGGTATGCACGTGGAACAGCGCGATCGGCCGCGCCCAAGCCCGCTCGATCGCCGCGTTCATCAGGGCACGGCCCGCGCCGGTGCCGATAAGCGTGGGCGTCAGCCCGAAAAAAGCCAGCTCGCAGGCGCCCTTCACGCGGAAATCCAGCTCCATCAGCCCCTCGGCCCGGCCACCCCTGACCAGCGCGAAGACCTCGACCTCGGGGCTGTCCAGAATCGCGCCCAGCCGGGCATCGTCCTCCCGCAGCCGCGAGAACCACAGCCAATCCGCCCCCACCCGGCGGAACAGGTCGCGATACCAGTCGGGCGCCGGTGAAGCGACACGCTCCAGCGTCACGCCCTCGGGCATGGGCACCGGCCGCAGGGGCGCCGGAGCGCGCATCTCCAGATGCGTCACCACCGCCGCGTTCTTGCCCGGGGGCAGGTCGTGCAGCCCATCCGCGATCATGCCAGCAGTCCCGCCTCGCGCAGCAGGGCCGAGACATCCACCTCGGGGCGCGGCCCCACATGGCCGATCACCTCGCGCGCGCAGATCGTGCCGATGCGCGCGCAGGTCTCCAGGTCGCGCCCTGTTGCCATGCCATAAAGGAACCCGGCCGCAAACTGGTCGCCCGCGCCGGTGGCATCGACCGGCTGGACCTTCTCCACCGGCACGTCGATGCGCGAGGTGCCCTCCATCACCGTCACCCCGTCGCCCGAGCGGGTGCAGACCACCAGCGGGCAGAGCGCGGCGGTCAGCATCAGCGCGTCGTCGAAATGGCTGTCCTGGAACAACGCCTGGATCTCGGCCTCGTTGCCGATCACGAAATCCATCTCGTGCTCGATCAGCGACAGGAAATCGTGCCGGTGCCGGTCCACGCAGAACGGGTCGGAAATGGCGATCCCCACCTTGCCGCCGCCCCGGCGGCAATCGCGCGCGGCCTCGAGGAAGGCCGTCTTGCCCGCCGGCTTGTCGAAGAGATAGCCCTCGAGGAACATCAACTCGGTGTCCCCGGCGATCTCCTGCGGCACGTCGTTCTGGCCAAGCTCCGAGGAAATCCCCAGATAGGTATTCATCGACCGCTCGCCATCGGGCGAAACGAAGATCATCGACCGCGAGGTGGGCAGTTCGCCCTCCGGCACCGGCGGGTTGGCGAAACGGATGCCCGCCTCCTCCATCGCATTCGCATAGAACCGGCCCAACTCGTCGTCGCGCACCCGCCCGATGAAGGCGGTCTTGAGCCCCAGCGCCCCGGCGCCCGCGATGGTGTTGGCGACCGAGCCGCCGGGCGTCTGCATCCGGTCCTTCATCGCGCCGAACAGGCTCTCGGCCCGATCCTGCTCGACCAGTTGCATGATGCCCTTCTCGATTCCCATCCGGTTCAGGAACAGGTCGTCGGCATGGGAAATGACATCGACAACGGCGTTGCCGATGCCGACCAGTTGATAGGTGGTCATAGGGTCTTGTCCTCGTATTGGCAGAGATCGCGGATCAGGCAGGTGGGGCACATCGGCTTGCGCGCCTTGCAGGTGTAGCGCCCGTGCAGGATCAGCCAGTGATGCGCGTGCT
>DOIS01000400.1:0-356 GCA_003511785.1 Paracoccaceae bacterium | reverse complement strand
TTGCCCGGCGCGATGCCGGTGCGGTTGCCCACGCGGAAGATATGGGTGTCCACCGCCTGCGCCGGATAGTGCCACCACATGTTGAGCACCACGTTGGCGGTCTTGCGCCCCACGCCCGGCAGGGCGTTGAGCGCGGCGCGCGAATTGGGCACCTCGCCGCCATACTCCTCGACCAGGATGCGCGACAGCTTCATCACGTTGCGCGCCTTGTTGCGGTAAAGGCCGATGGTCTTGATATGCCCGACCAGCCCCTCTTCGCCCAGGGCCAGCATCTTCTCGGGGGTGTCGGCGATCTTGAACAATGTGCGCGTGGCACGATTGACGCCCGCGTCGGTGGCCTGCGCGCTCAACGCCAC
>DOIS01000398.1:13200-13501 GCA_003511785.1 Paracoccaceae bacterium | reverse complement strand
TCGGCCAAGCAGGTGATCCTGCAAAAGGTCCGCGAGGCCGAGCGCGACCGACAGTACGAAGAGTTCAAGGACCGCGCCGGCACCATCATCAACGGCCTGGTCAAGCGCGAGGAATACGGCAACGTCATCGTCGATGTGGGCGCGGGCGAGGCGATCCTGCGCCGCAACGAGAAGATCGGCCGCGAAGCCTATCGCCCGAACGACCGCATCCGCTGCTATATCAAGGACGTGCGCCGCGAGCCGCGCGGTCCGCAGATCTTCCTCAGCCGCACCGCGCCGGAGTTCATGGCCGAGCTGTTCA
>DOIS01000398.1:12706-12865 GCA_003511785.1 Paracoccaceae bacterium | reverse complement strand
AGCTGTTCAAGATGGAAGTGCCCGAGATCTATGACGGCATCATCGAGATCAAGGCCGTGGCCCGCGATCCCGGCTCTCGCGCCAAGATCGCCGTGATTTCCTACGATTCCAGCATCGACCCGGTGGGCGCATGTGTCGGTATGCGCGGCAGCCGCGTGC
>DOIS01000398.1:12122-12366 GCA_003511785.1 Paracoccaceae bacterium | reverse complement strand
TGCAGGCCGTCGTGAACGAGCTTCAGGGCGAGAAGATCGACATCATTCCCTGGAACGAGGATCAGCCCACCTTCCTAGTCAACGCGCTGCAACCGGCCGAGGTCTCGAAAGTGGTTCTCGACGAGGAAGCCGGCAAGATCGAGGTCGTGGTTCCCGAAGAGCAGCTGAGCCTGGCCATCGGCCGGCGCGGTCAGAACGTGCGGCTGGCCAGCCAACTCACCGGGCTGGACATCGACATCATGAC
>DOIS01000398.1:0-11800 GCA_003511785.1 Paracoccaceae bacterium | reverse complement strand
GGCTGGACATCGACATCATGACTGAGGCCGAGGAATCCGCCCGCCGCCAGAAGGAATTCGAGGAGCGAACCCAGCTCTTCATGGAAACGCTGGACCTGGACGAGTTCTTTGCCCAGCTCCTGGTCTCCGAGGGTTTCACCACGCTGGAAGAAGTCGCCTATGTCGAGCTGGACGAGCTTCTGGTGATCGACGGGGTGGACGAGGGCACCGCCGAGGAATTGCAGGCCCGCGCCCGCGACTTCCTCGAGGAGCAGGCCCGCAAGGCGCTGGACCATGCCCGCGAGTTGGGTGCCGAGGACAGTTTGATCGAGTTCGAAGGGCTGACGCCGCAGATGGTCGAGGCGCTGGCCGAGGATGGCATCAAGACGTTGGAGGATTTCGCCACCTGCGCCGACTGGGAGCTGGCCGGCGGCTGGACCACCGTTGACGGTGAGCGGGTCAAGGATGACGGCTTGCTCGAACCCTTCGACGTCTCCCTGGAGGAAGCGCAGGACATGGTCATGACCGCGCGCATCCTGCTGGGCTGGGTCGATCCCGAAGAGCTCAAGGCCCAGGACGAAGAGCCCGAGGCCGAAAATCCGACCGAGGAGGCCGGAGCCTGATCTCAGGCTCCGATGGGGTCCGGATGGGTCGCGGTGGCGCCTACAAAGACCGCAGGGACGGTCCCGAACGCAAGTGTATTGCGACCGGCGAATCGCGTCCTAAATATGGCCTGATACGGTTCGTGGCCGGGCCCGAGAGCGAAGTCGTGCCCGATATTGCGGGAAAACTCCCGGGACGCGGCGTCTATGTATCTGCCGAGCGGGCGGCGCTGGACAAGGCGGCAAAGAAGAACCTGTTCGCCCGCGGACTGAAGGCACCGGTCAAGGTGCCGGACGGTCTGGTCGACGCGGTCGAGGCTTTGCTGGCCCGGCGGTTGATCGACCTGATCAGCTTGGCGCGCAAATCCGGCGACGCGGTTGCCGGATACGAAAAGGTCAAGGCCATGCTCGACCAAGAGCGGGCCCGGGTGCTGATCCAGGCGACCGATGGGTCGTCGCGGGGCAAGTCGAAACTCAGCACTCCGCATTTCGGGAAATATGTCGGTTGGCTGAGCGCCGATGAGCTGGGCATGGCCTTCGGACGGCAAACTGTGATACATGCAGCGCTCGCCTCTGGTGGACTCAGCGAACGTGTTGTAGAGGAAGCGCAACGGTTACGCGGGTTGCGCGAAGTGGACGGCGGCAGGGGCCGTCGGGAAGGATAAAGAGCTTTATGAGCGATAGTGACGGGAAAAAGACTTTGGGACTGCGCGGCGGCTCGCGCCCGGGCAATGTGAAGCAGAGCTTCAGCCACGGGCGGACGAAGAACGTCGTGGTGGAAACCAAGCGCAAGCGCGTTGTGGTGCCCAAGACCGGCGCATCCAAGCCTGCCGGGTCCTCGCCGACGTCTTCGGGCAAACAGACCAAGCGTCCCGCCGGGATTTCCGACGCCGAGATGGAGCGCCGGCTGAAGGCGCTTCAGGCCGCCAAGGCACGCGAGGCCGAAGAGGCCGCCCAGCGCGAGGCCGAGGAAAAGGCCCGCGCCGAGGAGCGAGAACGCCGCCGTGCCGAGGCCGAGGCCAAGGAGCGCGAGCAGCGCGAGGCCGAGGAAAAGGCGCGCCAGAAGGCCGAGGACGAGGAGCGCAAGCGCCGCGAGGAGGAAGAGGCCGCCAAGCAGGCCGCCGCCGCACCGCAACCCGATCCCAAGGCCGAAACGCAACGGGCGCCGGCCGGCAAACCTGCCCCCGCCGCGCCGCGCAAGGCCAAGCGCGAGCGTGAACAGCGTCCGTCGCGCGGCAAGGGCCGCGACGATGGCCGCCGGTCGGGCAAGCTGACCCTGAACCAGGCGCTGTCGGGCGAAGGTGGCCGGCAGAAGTCCATGGCCGCGATGAAGCGCAAGCAGGAGCGCGCCCGCCAGAAAGCGATGGGCGGCCCGGTCGAACGCGAAAAGGTCATCCGCGACGTGCAACTGCCCGAGACGATCGTCGTGTCGGAACTGGCCAACCGCATGGCCGAGCGCGTGGCCGACGTGGTCAAGTCGCTGATGCAGATGGGCATGATGGTCACGCAGAACCAGTCCATCGACGCCGATACCGCCGAACTCATCATCGAGGAATTCGGCCACCGCGTGGTGCGCGTGTCCGATGCCGATGTCGAGGACGTGCTCAAGACCGAAGAGGACAAGCCCGAAGATCTGCGCCCGCGCCCGCCGGTCATCACGATCATGGGCCATGTGGACCACGGCAAGACCTCGCTTCTGGACGCGATCCGCGACGCCAAGGTCGTCTCCGGCGAAGCCGGCGGCATCACGCAGCATATCGGCGCCTACCAGGTGCAGACCGACAGCGGCGCGACCCTGTCCTTCCTTGACACGCCGGGCCACGCGGCCTTCACCTCGATGCGGTCGCGCGGGGCACAGGTCACGGATATCGTGGTCTTGGTTGTCGCTGCGGATGACGCGGTGATGCCGCAAACCGTCGAGGCGATCAATCACGCCAAGGCTGCCGAGGTGCCTATGATCGTTGCGATCAACAAGATCGACAAGCCCGGCGCCGAACCCGACAAGGTGCGCACCGACCTGCTGCATCACGAGGTGATCGTCGAGAAGATGTCCGGCGACGTGCAGGATGTCGAGGTCTCCGCCATCACCGGCCAGGGTCTGGACGAATTGCTGGAGGCCATCGCGCTGCAGGCCGAGATCCTCGAACTCAAGGCCAACCCCGACCGCGCCGCCGAGGGCGCCGTGATCGAGGCGCAGCTGGACGTGGGCCGCGGCCCGGTCGCCACAGTGCTGGTTCAGACCGGCACGCTGCGCCAGGGCGACGTCTTCGTCGTGGGCGAGCAATACGGCCGCGTTCGCGCGCTCATCAACGACAAGGGCGAGCGCGTGAAAGAGGCCGGCCCGTCGGTGCCGGTCGAGGTGCTGGGCATCAACGGCACGCCCGAGGCCGGTGACGTGCTCAATGTCGTCGAGACCGAGGCGCAAGCCCGCGAGATCGCCGAGTATCGCCACCAGGCGGCCAAGGACAAACGCGCCGCCGCCGGGGCCGCGACCTCGCTGGATCAGCTTCTCGCCAAGGCGAAGGCGGATGAGAACATCAAGGAACTGCCCATCGTGGTCAAGGCCGACGTTCAGGGCTCGGCCGAGGCGATCGTCCAGGCGATGGAGAAGATCGGCAACGAAGAGGTGCGCGTGCGCGTGCTGCATTTCGGCGTCGGTGCGATCACCGAGACCGACGTGGGCCTCGCCGAGGCGTCCGGTGCCCCGATCCTCGGCTTCAACGTGCGCGCCAATGCCAGCGCGCGCAACACCGCCAACCAGAAGGGCGTCGAGATCCGGTATTACAGCGTGATCTACGACCTGGTCGACGACGTGAAGGCGGCGGCCAGCGGTCTGCTCTCGGCGGAGGTGCGCGAGAACTTCATCGGCCATGCCGAGATCAAGGAAGTGTTCAAGGTCTCGAACATTGGCAAGGTGGCCGGTTGTCTCGTGACCGAGGGCATCGCGCGGCGGTCTGCCGGGGTGCGCCTTCTGCGCGACAACGTGGTGATCCACGAGGGCACGCTGAAGACGCTCAAGCGGTTCAAGGACGAAGTAACCGAAGTGCAGTCCGGCCAAGAATGCGGCATGGCCTTCGAGAATTACGACGACATCCGTCCCGGGGACGTGATCGAGATTTTCGAACGCGAAGAGGTCACGCGCACACTGGACTGATCTGGTATGCCATCAAGAAAACGGGGCGCGATCACCAGATCGCGCCCCGCTTCGTTCCGTTCGTGAGTTTTTTGAAGTCAGGCGGCGACGACCGGCCGGCCTTCATACACTTTCTCGCCGACCTTTACGGCGATTCGGCCGTCGGGCAGCGTGCGGACATATGCGCCCTGAACCGACACATAATCCCCGACGACAATCGTGCGAAGCATTCCCCATTTCCTCCCCAATAGGACATGATGCGACGATATTACTCGCCTTCTGGTTAACAAATCACCAAGAAATTTATAAATTCGTCGTAAACATGTTGCGATTTTACACAGCATTTGGGTAACCGCATGTTTTATTTCTCTATATGCTGTGACGCCCTCTTGACTGACGTTGCGTTCGCTGAGCCTGGCACTCGGGTCAGAGCCAATCCCGAAGGATCGGGATCAGAGGGATGTCCGCCGGCGGCATCGGAAATTCCCGCAACTCCTGGGGTCGGGCCCATTTCAGCCGCTGCCCCTCGCGGGAGGAGGGAATACCCTCCCACTTGCGGCAGGCAAAGAGCGGCATGAGCAGATGGAAATCGTCATATCCATGGCTGGCGAAGGTCAACGGGGCCAGGCAAGAGGCCCAGGTGTTGATCCCCAGCTCTTCCTCCAGCTCTCGGATCAGGGCCGCTTCGGGAGTTTCACCAGGCTCCACCTTGCCGCCGGGAAACTCCCAGAGCCCCGCCATCGACTTGCCCTCAGGTCGCTGCGCCAACAACACCCGCCCATCCACGTCGATCAGCGCGACGGCAGACACAAGAACCGTTTTCACGAGCGATAATCCGCGTTGATTTCGATATACCCATGCGTCAGGTCGCAGGTCCAAACGGTCGCCTGCCCGTCACCGAGCCCAAGATCGACTGCGATGACCAGCTCCGGCCGTCTCATGTACTCGGCCGCCGCCTCCTCGCGGTAGTCGGGGCTGACCCAGCCTTTCTCGGCCACCAGGATATCGCCGAACGAGATGCTCAGCCGGTCGCGGTCCGCCCGTGCACCCGATTTGCCGATGGCCATGACGATCCGACCCCAGTTCGGGTCTTCCCCGGCGATGGCCGTCTTGACCAGAGGTGAATTCGCGATGGACAACCCGTGAGTGCGCGCGTCTGCGTCATCGGCGGCGCCGGTCACGCGGATCTCGACGAATTTCGTCGCGCCCTCGCCGTCGCGCACGACCTGGTGCGCCAGATCGCGCATCACCTCTTCCAGCGCGGCGTCGAACTCGGCATTGCCGGTCGCGTCCACCCCTGAGGCGCCCGTCGCACAAAGCAACAGGCTGTCCGAGGTCGATGTATCGCTGTCCACGGTGATACAGTTGAAGGTCCGGTCGGTGATCTCGCCCAAACGCTGTTGAAACGCGGCCTGGTCATAGGCGGCATCAGTGAACACATAGACCAGCATTGTCGCCATGTCCGGCGCGATCATGCCCGACCCCTTGGCGATACCGGCAATCCGCACCGTCCTGCCGGCAATCTCTACCTCGGCACCCGCACCCTTGGCGAACGTGTCTGTGGTGCGGATGGCTTCCGCCGCGGCCTCGATCCCGCCCGCATCCAGGGCGCCGTTCAATTCCTCCAGCCGGGCCACGATCCGCTCATGCGGCAGCGGCTCTCCGATCACCCCGGTCGAGGAGGTGAACACACGCTCGACCGGAACGCCGACGACCGCGCTCACGGCATTGACCACCTCGCGCACCGAGGCCTGGCCGTAATGTCCGGTAAAGGCATTGGCGTTGCCGGAATTGACCACGATCGCGGCGCCCCCGGTCGCGGGGCCGCCGATCTTCTCTTGGCAATCCAGAACTGGCGCCGCCCGCGTGGCCGAGCGGGTAAACACGCCGACCACCGACGTGCCGGGGTCGAGCACCGCGAGCATCACGTCCGTGCGCCCCTGGTATCGCACCCCGGCCGCCACAGTGGCGAAACGAACACCGTCAATGACCGGCAAGGCCGGAAAACGCGCGGGCGCCAGCGGCGACCGGGGCAGCGATTTGGCCAAGGGTCAGTCCTCCAACACCAGATCGAGATTGCGCAGAAGCTCGGGGCTAAGGCCCTCGATCTCGGGCGTCTCGACCTCGGCCTCGGCGATCAGCCTGGTCACATGGGCGTCGATTGCCTCTTGCTGGAGCCTGTCCGCAATCTCGCCCTGCACTTCTTCCAGGGCGGGGGCGTCGGCGATACGCTTGTCGTTCAGCTTGACCACGTGCCAACCGAACTGGGTCTGGACCGGCCCGGAAATCGCGCCAACGTCGAGGGCCTGTACCGCCTCCTCGAAGGGCGCGACCATCGCCCCTTCGCCGAACCAGCCCAGCTCACCGCCCGACGGGCCGGAGGGGCCGGTGGAATGCTCCTTGGCCAGGGTCGCGAAATCGGCCCCGCCCTTCAACTCGGCGATCAGCTCCTGCGCCTTTTCCGGCGTCTCGACCAGAATGTGCGAGGCATTGAATTCCGGGCCGCCCTGCCCGTCCGCGTATTGCTCCTCGTAGGCGGCGCGCACCTGGGCTTCGCCCACGGCGGCCGAGACGACGTCCTCCAGCGCATCGGCAGCCAGAAGCGACCGCCGCTCGTTGTCCAGCTGAAGCTCGACCAGGCGCGGCACATCCTCGGTCCGGGACTGTTTCAGGGCGATCTGCTGGACCAGCTGATCCAGGATGCCCTCGTACAGCAGCTCGGCAGGCAGTTGGCGATACTGTTCCGGCAGCGAGGCGTGCGCCACGATCATGTGGCCCAGGGTGATCTCTTCGCCGTTGACGCGCGCCACCACCGTATCGGCGTCCGGCGCGGCCTGCACTGTGCCCGGAAGGACCAGGGCGGCGGCAAGCGCGAGCGAGGGCAGGATTCGGGACGGTCTGGGCATGGAAGCTTCCTGTTTGCAGGCCGCGACGGGGCGCGGCGTTGACACTGTTCTATGGGCCGCTTACATCGCCTTGAGGTCGTTGCAGGGCCGTCTTTCCTCCCCGTATCTATGGGTTGCGAGCTGGGCGGACAACCCTGCGCGATCCAAGCTGGGACAGACGACATTCGCCAATCGGCCGGAGAGAGAATGCTGGGTATCGGAACACTCGCCAAAAAGGTTTTCGGCACGCCGAACGACCGCAAGATCAAGGCGACGCGCCCGCTGATCGACCAGATCAACGCGCTGGAACCCGAATACGAAGCGCTGGACGACGAGGCCCTGAAAGCCAAGACCGAGGAGCTGCGCAAGCGCGCCCTCGACGGCGAGAGCCTGGACGACCTGCTTCCCGAAGCCTTCGCCAATTGCCGAGAGGCCGCGAAACGCGCTCTGGGCCTGCGTGCCTTCGACGTGCAGCTGATGGGGGGCGTGTTCCTGCACCAGGGGAATATCGCCGAGATGAAGACCGGCGAGGGCAAGACGCTGGTCGCCACCTTCCCGGCCTATCTCAACGCACTGACCGGCAAGGGCGTGCATGTCGTCACAGTGAACGACTATCTGGCGCGCCGCGATGCCGAGTGGATGGGCAAGGTGTTCGGCCTTCTGGGCATGACCACAGGGGTCATCACCTCGGACATGCATCCCGACACGCGCAAGGATGCCTATCTCAGCGACGTGACCTACGGCACCAACAACGAATTCGGCTTCGACTACCTGCGCGACAACATGAAGTCGGACCTCAAGGAGGTGTTCCAGCTTCAGCACAACTTCGCCATCGTGGACGAGGTCGACTCGATCCTGATCGACGAGGCGCGCACGCCGCTCATCATCTCGGGCCCCGCCCAGGACCGCAGCGAGCTGTATCAGACCATTGATGCGCTGATCCCCGAGTTGCAGGACGAGCATTACGAGATCGACGAGAAGACCCGCTCGGTCACCTTCACCGACGAAGGCAACGAGTTCCTCGAACAGCGCCTCTTTGCCCGTGGCCTTCTGGAAGAGGGGCAGTCGCTCTATGATCCCGAGAGCTCCACGGTGGTGCATCACATCAACCAGGGCCTGCGCGCGCACAAGCTGTTCCTGCGCGACAAGGATTACATCGTGCGCGACGGCAATGTCGTACTGATCGACGAGTTCACCGGCCGGATGATGCCGGGCCGGCGCCTGTCCGACGGGCTGCACCAGGCCATCGAGGCCAAGGAGAGCGTGCAGATCCAGCCCGAGAACGTCACCCTGGCCAGCGTTACCTTCCAGAATTACTTCCGGCTTTACGACAAGCTGTCCGGCATGACCGGCACCGCTTCGACCGAGGCCGACGAATTCCGCGAGATCTATGGCCTGGGCGTGGTCGAGGTGCCCACGAACCAGCCCATTGCGCGAATTGACAAGGACGACCAAGTCTATCGCACGGCCCAGGAGAAATACCGGGCCATGATTGAAGAGATCAAGAAGGCCAACGAGAAGGGCCAGCCGGTGCTGGTCGGCACCACCTCGATCGAGAAGTCGGAACTGCTGTCGGAGATGCTCAAGGCAGAAGGCATCAAGCACAACGTGCTGAACGCCCGCCACCACGAGCAGGAGGCCCAGATCGTCGGCGACGCGGGGCGTCTGGGCGCCGTGACCATCGCCACCAACATGGCCGGGCGCGGCACCGACATCCAGCTGGGCGGCAATGTCGAGATGAAGGTTATGGCCGCGCTGGCCGAGAACCTCGAGGCCGACCCCGCCGAGCTGCGCGCCGCCGAAGAGGCCGCGCATGCCGAGGAGAAGCAGAAGGTGATCGACGCCGGCGGGCTCTTCGTCATGGCCTCGGAACGCCACGAAAGCCGTCGCATCGACAACCAGCTGCGCGGGCGATCGGGCCGCCAGGGCGACCCCGGGCGCACCGCCTTTTATCTCAGCCTGGAAGACGACCTGATGCGGATCTTCGGGTCCGAACGGCTGGAAAAGGTTCTGACCACGCTCGGCCTGCAAGAGGGCGAGGCGATCATCCATCCATGGGTGAACAAGTCGCTGGAACGCGCCCAGGCCAAGGTCGAGGGGCGCAATTTCGACATGCGCAAGCAGGTGTTGAAATTCGACGACGTGATGAACGATCAGCGCAAGGTGATCTTTGGTCAACGGCGCGAAATCATGGCCGCGGAAGAAGTCGCCGACATCACGCGGGACATGCGCCACCAGGTGATCGACGATCTCGTGCACCAGCACATGCCGCCCAAGACCTATGCCGACCAGTGGGACACAGAAGGGCTCTATGCCCAGGTTATCGACAAACTGGGCCTCGACGAGCCGGTGATGGAATGGGCCGACGAGGAAGGCGTCGATGACGAGCAGATCCGCGAACGGCTTGAAAAGGCCAGTGATGAGTTGATGGCGCGCAAGGCGGTCGAATTCGGCGCCGAGAACATGCGCAACATCGAAAAACAGGTGTTGTTGCAAACCATCGACACCAAGTGGCGCGAACACTTGCTGACTCTGGAGCATCTGCGCTCGGTCGTGGCCTTCCGCGGCTATGCCAACCGCGACCCGCTGAACGAGTACAAGAACGAGGCATTCCAACTGTTCGAGGGGATGCTCGACAGCCTGCGCGAGACCGTCACCCAGCAACTGGCCCGCATCCGCCCGCTGACCGAGGAGGAGCAGCGCCAGATGCTCGCGCAGATGACCGCAGACCAGCAGGCGCAAGCCCAGCGCGCCCGCCCCGAGACCCCTGCCCAGCCCGAACCGGCGACCGCCACGGCGGGCGCGGAGGGCGCGGTGCCGGGGTTCGTGGAGAGCGATCCATCGACCTGGGGCAACCCGGGGCGCAACGACAAATGCCCCTGTGGGAGCGGCAAGAAGTTCAAGCATTGCCACGGCCGCCTAGCCTGAGCGCCCTGCCCCATTGATGCCCGAATGACTCCGGAAAGCGGCCACAGGTTGGCCGCTTTTGCCTGCCATGGTCACGCCGAACCCTCAGGGAACGGAGTGTGTCATGTCCAGGATTCGTTTGCTCGCCATGGTCTTCGGAACAGCTGCTTGCGCGCTGGGGATGGGCTATTTCGTGCAACACGACGCGCCCGCCCCGCAGGCCGCCGCGGTGCCGCAGGTCAGCCCGATCCAGCAATCGGTGCTCAAGCCCGAGGCGGCGGCGCCCGAGACCCGCGATGAACTCGCGCTCAGCAACATGACCCACATCTTCGCCGCGCGGGACATTGCTCCGCGCCTCCCGCGCCCGGCCTCTGCCGACCTGTCCCCGGTTTCGGTCCCGGGCGGTGAAGGCCTGAGGAGCGGGATCGACGAAGAGCTTTCAGCGCAGCCGAGTTGCGATGTTCGTCTTTCCGCCGAGCCGGCCGAGATGGCCTCGGTGATGCTGAGCGTTTCCGCCCCGTGCCTGCCCAATGAACGGCTGACCGTGCATCACAACGGCATGATCTTCACCGAGACCACCGATGCGGAAGGGTCGTTGACCCGGATCGTTCCGGCCCTGTCGGACACGGCTGTCTTCATCGTCCAGTTTGCCACCGGGGCGGGAGACGTCGTGGTGACACGGGTACCTGGCCTGGCCGAATATGATCGCGTCGTTCTGCAGTGGGCCGGACCGACCGGGTTCCAGCTTCACGCGTTGGAATTCGGTGCCGGGTATGGCGAGGCGGGTCACGTATGGCACGGTTCAGGGGCGCAGGGGCAGGGAGTTGTGACAACGCTGGGCAACCCCGACACCCTCACCCCGCACCTGGCCCAGGTCTATACCTTCCCCTCGGGCGCGGCCGGGCGCGACGGCACCGTGGCGCTCAGCGTCGAGGCGGAAATCACCGCCGCGAATTGCGGGCGCGAGGTCAGGGCCCAAACGCTCGAACTACGGAGCGACGACACCCTGCGGCCGCGCGACCTGACGCTGGCGGTTCCCGATTGCACGGCACAGGGCGATTTTCTGGTGTTGAACAATCTCGTCGAAGACCTGACAATCGCCGTAAGGTGATCCGCGTCAAAGGGTGGGACATGGTTGATTTGCGTGCGGCGTTCTGCGCCGCACTTTTTCTGGTAGTGGCGCCTTTTGCATCCCATGCGCAGGACGTCACCCTGTCCTCCCCCGATGGCCAGGTCGAGATCACCGGCACGCTGCTGGGGTTCGACGGTGAATTCTACCGTGTCGATACGCGGTTTGGAGAACTCACCGTGGACGGCTCGGGCGTGACTTGCGACGGTCCGGGGTGCCCGAACCTCACCGCCTATGTGGCCGAGGTGGCCTTCTCCGGTTCGGCCGGGATGGCCGAGCTCATGCTGCCTGCGCTGATCGAGAGCTTTGCCCGGCTCAACAGCCTCACCGCGGACCGGATCGAGGAGGATGCCCAGCATTTCTACTACGAGCTGCGTCGCATGGAGGACGGCGTCACCGTGGGACGCTTCGATTTCCGCGCCAGCAACACCGACGAAGGGTTTGCCGATCTCTTGGCCAACGAGACCGACATCGTGCTCGCGCTGCGCGAAATCCGGCCCGAGGAACGCCGCCGCATCCGCGAGGCGGGCATGGGCGATCTGACCGACCCCCGTCGCAGCCGCGTGCTCGCGCTCGACGCGATGGTGCCGATCGTGTCTCCCGAGAACCCGGTGCAGCGGATCTCGACCGCTGAACTGGCGCGCGTCTTCGCCGGTCAGATCGGCAATTGGCAGGATCTGGGCGGGCCCGACGCGCCCATCGACCTGCACCTTCCGGCCGAAGGCTCCGGTCTGGCCCAGGCGGTCGAGGATCGGCTGCTGCGCCCCGCCGACCTGGCGCCCGCCCGGGCCATCACGCGACATGCCCGCTCGACCGAGTTGGCGGGCGCGGTGACGCGCAACCCGTTCGCCATCGGGCTGGCCAGTTTCGCCGAAATCGGCGAGGCGCGGGTGTTGACGCTTGCGGGTGAGTGCGGCTTCTCGCTCCGGCCCTCGCGCCTGACCATCAAGACCGAGGATTATCCGCTCTCCTCACCGATGTTTCTCTATCTTCCGGCGCGCAGGCTGCCGAAACTGGCGCGCGATTTCCTGGGATACCTGCGCGGCCCTGCGGCGCAGCTGGTGGTGCGCCGCGCGGGGTTCGTGGACCAGACTCCCGAGCAGATCGGGATCGGGCAACAGGGTGACAGGGACGGCAACGCCATCCGGGCCGGGGGCGAGCGTAC
>DOIS01000022.1 GCA_003511785.1 Paracoccaceae bacterium | reverse complement strand
ACCTCGGTGCGCTGCATGTGGCGCACCTCGATGGCGATGTTCTCGATCGAGGAGGCCACCACGCCGAGCGCGGCGAAGAAGGCCGCGTGGCGGTCGCGCGGGATCACCTGGGTGCTGATCGGTTCAGGGCTCAGCCCCATCCTGGCGCAGACATGCTCCTCGACGCCCGGGTCGATATTGGCGAAGGTGCCCACCGCCCCCGAGATCGCGCCGGTGGCCACCTCGTCGCGCGCGGTTTTCAGGCGGGCGAGGTTGCGGTCCATCTCGGCATAGAAGCGGGCGAAGGTCAGGCCCATGGTGGTGGGCTCGGCATGGATGCCGTGGCTGCGGCCCACGCGCACCGTGTCCTTGTGCTCGAAGGCGCGGCGCTTGAGCGCGGCCAGGAGGCCCTCGACATCGGCGATCAGCAGGTCGGCCGCGCGGGTGAGCTGGACGTTGAAACAGGTATCCAGCACATCCGAGGAGGTCATGCCCTGGTGCACGAAGCGCGCCTCGTCGCTGCCCACATGCTCGGCCAGGTGGGTGAGGAAGGCGATCACGTCATGCTTGGTCACCGCCTCGATCTCGTCGATGCGGGCCACGTCGAAGTCCACGTCCTTGGCCTTCCAGACCGCCTCGGCGTTCTCGCGCGGGATCACGCCCAGGTCGGCCATGGCGTCGCAGGCATGGGCCTCGATCTCGAACCAGATGCGGAACTTGGTCTCGGGCGACCAGATGGCGACCATCTCGGGGCGGGAATAGCGGGGGATCATCGGCGGCTGTCCTCGTGGTGGCGGGTTTGCGTCGGGTCATAGACGCCGGGGCGGGCGGCGGCAAGGCGGTGGGGTGTCCGTTTTCTTTCAAAGAAAACGGACGGAATTTTTCAAAAATTCCGGGTGCCCGCGCGTGGGGCAATCATTTCGACGCGGGCGCGGGCGGAAAGCGCGTCGCGGGGGTTTCACACCCCCGCACCCCCGTGAAGTATTTTTCGCAAGAGGAAGACCGGGACCGGGGGGCAGGGCGCGCGCCTCTATCCGCCGCGGAGCCATTCCGGGGCGGTTATCGTGGTGCCTGTCATATGAACGGTGGGCCGGGGAAGAAATGGCGGCGCCGCCGGGACGGAAAGCGGTCCGGGGGCTGCCCCCCGGGTCGGACTGTCAGCCGGTTCTCCGCCTGCGCGGAGCCCTGTTTCCTGGTCGTGTGGACGGATTGCCAGGCCCGCCCGGATGATCGCGATCGGGCGGGAGATTGGCGCGGATCGTCTCACCAATCGCCTAACCCTGCGCGCGGTCGCCCACGCGCGGGCGCAACGGCTCAGTCCCGGGCGCGCGCCTCGAGCAGTTCCTTGTTGCGGCAATAGCTCGGCGCCGCGTCGAGATGGTCGCAGCCCTTCTGCAATTCGGCGCAGCTGGCCTGGTCGTTGCAGCCCGAGCAGCGCATCACCATCTCGCGGTAATTCGGCCCCTCCATCTCGGGGTTGCGCATGAGCGCCTCGCCCATGTCGGGCCCAGCCGGTCGGCCATGCCGGCCATCAGATCGGCGCTCTGGCCGATTTTCTTGAACAGACCCATGAAACTTGCCCTCCGATGGCGTGTCCTTCGGGTCATCCTGCGCGCGGAGCGGGTCGCGCGCCTTGATTTGGGTCAATCCCCCGTGTCCGCGTCCGCCTCGCGGGTCGCGATCCGGGCGCCGTGTTCCAGCGTGCGGTGGACCGGGCACTTGTCGGCGATCTCCATCAGGCGGGCGCGCTGGTCCGCGTCCAGATCGCCCGAAAGGTGCACCACCCGGTCGAAGCGGTCGATGCGCGCGCCTCCCGCCGTGTCCTGATCCGCGCCCGCGTCCTCGGCATGGACCTTGGCATGGCTCACATCGACGCGCAGGCCGTCCAGGGGCCAGCCCTTGCGCCGGGCGTACATGCGGATGGTCATCGAGGTGCAGGCCCCCAGCCCCGCCGCCACCAACCCATAGGGCGAGGGGCCGCGATCGGTGCCGCCCATCGCGCGGGGCTCGTCGGCCAGCAGGTGGTGGCGGGGGCCCGATTGCACGTCCTGGAGAAAGCCCTCCGGGTCGGCCTCGGTCACGCGCACGATGCCCTCGGGGGCGCCCTCCGGGGGCGCGGGCGGGACGAGGTCGAGATAGCGGCGCGACCAGGCGGCGATCACCTCGGCCGCGTATTCGGCGTCGCCCGCATCCGAGATCAGGTGGTCGGCGTCGTCCAGCGTCACGAAGCTCTTGGGGTGGCGCGCGGCGGTGAAGATGCGGGTGGCGTTGTCGATCCCCACCGTGGCGTCGCGGGGCGCGTGCATCACCAGCAGCGCCGCGTCCAGGTCGCGGATCGCGCGGGTCATGTCGGTCTCGTCCAGCGCGCGCAGGAAGTCGCGCCCGACCCGGAAGGGGCGGCCCGCGAGGCAGACCTCGGCGCTGCCCGCGCGTTCGATCTCCTGCAGCTTGTCCTCGAAATGCCGGGTCACATGGGCGGGCTCGGCCGGCGCGTTCAGCGTGACCACCGCCCGCGCGCTAGGGATGCGGGCGCGGGCGCGCAGCACCGCCGCCCCGCCCAGGGAATGCCCGATCAGCAGCGCCGGCGCCATGCCGCGCGCGGCCAGGTGATCCGCCGCTGCCGCCAGGTCGTCGATATTGGTGGCAAACGAGGTGTTGGCGAACTCGCCCCCGGAATGGCCCAGCCCGGTGAAATCGAAGCGCAGCACCGCGATGCCCTGGGCCGCCAGCCGCGCCGCGATCCGCCGCGCGGCGGCGATGTCCTTGGAGCAGGTGAAGCAATGGGCGAAGAGCGCGGTGGCCAGGTGCGCGCCCTCGGGCAGGTCCAATCGCGCGGCGAGGTCCTGGCCATCGGCCCCGGCAAAGGTGAGGCGTTCGCTGGGCATGGGCGGGCTCCTGTGGCTGCTCGGCCCAGAGTGCCGGGGCCGGGCGTGGGGCTCAACCCGATTCCGTGCGGCGCGCGGCGCCTTGCGGCTTTCGCCCGGCGGCGGTCCGGCCTAGGCTTGACCCATGGACCAGACCGCGACCCGACCCGCCCCCATCCTGCAACGGACGATCCCCTATGGCCCGCGCGCGCCGCAGCGGCTGCCGGGGATCGCGCCGATGGCGATGGAGGACTGGCTGCCGCGCGACGATGCCTTCGCCGCGCAGATGGCGCTGCGCGACCGGCTGATCGGGACGCGCCGCGCGGCGGTGCTGGCGCTGGACGACAGCGCCCGCCCGGCGGCGCGGGAATTGCAGGACATGGTTCTGGCGCTGGCCTGGCCGGGCGCAGGGGACGCGGTGACGCGGCCCGACGGGGTGCGGGTGCCGGTGGACCGCGACGATCCGCTGGCGACGCTGGGCCGGATCGCTCAGCAGGATTTCTGCATCCTGCAAAAGCCGGAGGGGGCGGAGGAACATCTGCTGACCGGCGCCGTCCTGTGCTTTCCGGCGAGTTGGTGGCTGGACGAGAAATTCCTGCGCCTGTTGATCGGCATTCACGCGCCGGTGGCCGAGTATGACGCGGACCTTGCCCGACGGGTGCAGCGGCTGTTCGACGGGATCCAGCCCGGCCGCCCGCTCTGGCGCTTCAACGCGCTGTGGTATGACGACCCGGCGCTGCACCAGCCCCGGCGCGAGGGGGCACGGCGCGACCCGGTCGATCCCGCGACCGCGCGCTATCTGCGCAGCGAGTGGCAATGCCTGGTGCGCCTGCCCGAAACGGGGGCGGTGGTGTTCTCGATCCACACCTACGTGTTGAGCCGCGAGACGGTCGTCGGCATGGCGTGATCCCGGACGAAACCGGAGCCCCGGACCAACGGTCCGAAGCCCCCGCACTCGTCAACCTATCCGCCGGTCAGATCGGAAGAACCGTGGCCGCGTGGGTCAGGGCGCCCGAGTTGTAGAGCATGGCGATCAGCCCGGCGAAGGCCAGCACCTGCGTGTTGAGCCGGAAATCCTCGCCCCGCGCCAGGTTCACGGCGGCCAGCGAGATCGCCACCGGCGCCGAGATGAAGGCCACGGTGCCGGTCATGCCCCAGGTGGCCAGGCGGCGGATGTCGCTCATCGCCTCCTCGCCGGGGTCGGTGATCTCATCGGGGCGTGGCCCGTCGCGAAAGGCCAGGGCCAGCGCCTCTTCCTCGGTCAGGTCGACCGGTCCTTCGGGGCCGGTCGGGCTCTGGCCGCAGATCGCGTCGCATTGATGGTTGAGCGTGCGGGCGGTCTCGTCCACCGGGGCGAAGCGGGCGCGGCGCTCGTCCAGGATCTCCTGGCGCCCGCGCACCCGGCGCGGCGAGACCTCGGCGAAGGCGCTGAGGAACTGCTCGACGCTCAGCACGGTGTCGGGGTCCAGCCACTCGATGCTGAGCGCGCCATAGGCCTCGACCATGCGATAGAGCATCACCACCAGCATCAGCTGGGCCTGGGCGTCCATTCCCGGGCCGTCCTCGGCCGGGCAGAGGGAGATTGTCAGCCGGCGCTGGATCAATTCGTCCTCGCGCTCGGGCCTGCGGCGGTCGCGGTCGGCGGGGGCGGGGCCGGCGCCGTCGAGATGAAGAGCCACGACGAAGCGGCTCGAGGTGATGCGCGCATCCAGGGGGCCCTGGGCGCTCTGCCGTTCGACCCGGTGGCCGTAGGCTTCGAGCGTCGCCGCCGCGATGCGGCTGAACCGATCCAGCCCGCAGTCGGGTTTGCCCAGGAACCCCAGTCCACCGTGATACCTGCCTGAATGGGTCACAGCGACGTCCTCCGTTTCAAGTCTCATTGGCAACAAGCTACGAGAAGAAAAGGGAGAAACTTTGACGCAATTGCATAAACTCGGCGGCAATGGGGCAGGAGCGGCGCGATTGGGTCCGGGTGGGAAACAGGGGGCTGGCGGCCTCTCCGGGCGGGTTTGTGGCCGAACCGTGTCCCGCCCGGAGCGTTTTGTGGGTGCCGTCGTTCAGCCGCCGATGCGCTCGGCAGCGTAGGCGATGGCGCGCTGGTAGTTGCCGCTGTCGTTCCAGGCCGAGAGCACGCGGAAGTTGCGCGTGCCGGGGCCGAACGGCTCGCCCGCGCGCCAGCCGTTCCGGGCCAGCATGTTGGCCGCGCTGGCCAGCGCGTCCACTGCGGAATAGGGATCGGCCCGCCCGTCGCCGGTGGCGTCCACGCCGAAGGTGATCCAGTTGCCGGCCAGGAACTGCATATGCCCCAGCTCGCCCGAGGGGCCGCCCTTGGTGGCGCCCGAGATCACACCGCGATCGACCAGCTTCAGCGCTGCGATGGCGTGGGGTTCGAACCGCGGGTAGCGGCGGCAATAGGAGGAGAGCGTCACCGCACCGTCCACGATCCGGGTGCCGCCCAGATAGCCGCCCCAGCTGGTCTCGAGCCCCCAGATCGTCACCAGAATGCTGCCCGGCACGCCATAGGCGCGTTCGAGCGCGGCGAAGGTGTTGGCGTTGGCGTTCAGCTTGGAGCGGGCCTGGTTGATGAAGCCCTGGGCCGAGCCGCCCGAGCGTTTGGCCAGGAAGGTGGCCGGGTCGCTTTGCAGCGTGCCGGTCTGCGAGGACGGGTTCGACTCGAACCGCCAGGTGATCCCCGACAGCCCCGCCGCGTTCAGCGCCTGGAGCCCGGCATTGCCCACGCCCTCGCCACGCGCCTTCTGTGCCAGCGCCGCCTTGTGGTCGCCGAAGGCGCCCTGGCTGGTGATGCATTGCGCCGCGGCGGGCGCGCCGGTCAGGGTGAGGGCGAGAAGGGCGGAACCGAGGGCACGGGCGAACATGGTGAAAACTCCGGCGATGATTGACCTGTTGTCCTTGTGTAGCCCGGTTCGGCCCGGCGGCAAAGCCGGGAGTGCGGGCGTCCGGGCAG
>DOIS01000192.1:3965-13632 GCA_003511785.1 Paracoccaceae bacterium | reverse complement strand
CGACCGAGGCACAGCGCCCGCGTCGGCAATGCAGATCAACGGCCGGGATTCCCTCATTTGCAGTATTTGAGGCGCGGCGCCCATGCTATTCCGCGTGAAATAGAACAAAAATAAGTTTACGAGGGACAAAATGGCCGCGCTGCGTCTGTTCATCTGCCTGGCTCTGCTGGGCATCGCGGCCATGGCCGCCCCCCCCTGTCGGCCCAAACCCTGCCGACGCCCACCGAAACCCAGGCCGAGCCTGTCCCCCTTCCAGAGCCGCTGACCAGCGAAGCGATCAACGCCATGGTCGCGCAGATGTCCGGCGACGAGGTCCGCGCCTTCCTGATCGAGCGGCTGGACGCGGTGGCCGAGGCCCAGGCGGTTCCCGAGACGCTCGAGCCCACCTTCTTCGAGGAGATCGCCCTCACCCTCCGGGCGCTGGTCGCCTCCTGGGTCAACGTGTTGCGCAACCTGCCTAACCTGGTGTCGGCGCAGGCGCAGTCCTTCGAGACCTTCGCCGAGCGGTTTTCCGGCGGGGGCCTGACGACCCTGTTCGGCCTGACCCTGGGCCTCTTGGCGATTGCCTATGCGATCGAACGCCTCGCGCTTTGGCTCTGGGTGCGCTGGCGCCAGCCTGACGAGGCCGCGAACGCGGGCGATGACCTGCGCACTGCGGTTTCCTTTCTGCTGCGCCGCTTCCTGCGCGAGGCTGCCGGGCTGTTGATCTTCTGGATCACGCTGCGGGTGATCGGTCGGCTGGTGATGCCGCCCGAAATGATCGCCTATGCCGCGCCCTTCGTGTTCTGGCTGATCCTGCTGCCCCGCCTGGCGGCGGCGTTCTCGCGCTTCATCCTGGCGCCCCGGCGGCCGGACCTGCGCTTGGTCAACGTGGATGACCGCCATGCGCGCTATCTCGAACGCAACCAGATCGGGTTGGTGTTCCTGATCGGGTTCACCGTCTGGGTCGTGGGTTTCAACGTCGCCAACGGGGTGCCGATGGGCGGCACGCGGCTGGGCTTCTGGCTGAACACCGCCGTGCATGTCTATATCATCATCATGGCGATCCAGGCCCGCGAGGGGTTGATCGACATGATGCGCGGCACCGACCCCGACCGGACAGAATTCGACGAGGCGCTGGCGCGCAACCACCCGTGGTTCGCCATCACCGTCTCGGTGGTCATGTGGCTGGTGGTCGAGATCATCGTGGCGCGCGGCAGCCCCGAGATGCTGGTGCTGCTGACGCAGGCCCCGCACTACGTGACGATGTTCTGGCTGCTCATGGCGCCCGCCATCGACACGCTGATCCGCGGGCTGGTGCGGCATCTGCAACCGCCGATGATCGGCCAGGGCAAGGTCGCCGAGAAAGCCTATGTGCAGACCAAGCGCAGCTATATCCGCATCGGACGGGTGATCGCGGTGGCACTGGTGGTGCTGATGATCGCGGGCGCCTGGAACGTCGATCTGCGCAGCATGGCCGCGCAGGGCGAAGAGACGCTGGGCGCCGTGCTGATCGGCTTCGTGGTGATCGCCGCCATCGGCTATATCCTGTTCGAGGCTTTCTCGGTCTACGTCAACCGCCGCCTGGCCAAGGAACAGACCGCCGCCGCCACTCCCGACGAGGAGGCCGGCGAGGGCGGCGGCGCGGGCGGCACGCGGCTGGCCACGGTGCTGCCGCTGCTCCTGGTCACGGGACAGGTCGCCATCGCGGTGATCTTCGGGCTCCTGGCGCTGGGGGCGCTGGGGCTCGACATCACGCCGCTCCTGGCCGGCGCCGGTATCCTGGGCCTGGCCATCGGCTTCGGCGCGCAGAAACTGGTGAGCGACATCGTCGGCGGGGTCTTCTTCCTGATCGACGACGCCTTCCGCGTCGGCGAGTATGTCGATGTGGGCGGCACCGCCGGCACGGTCGAGAAGATCTCGATCCGCTCGATGCAGCTGCGCCACCATCGCGGCGCGGTGCACACCATCCCCTATGGCGAGATCCAGAAGCTGACCAATTTCAGCCGCGACTGGGTCATCATGAAACTCAAATTCACCGTGCCCTTCGACACCGATCCCAACCGGGTCAAGAAGATCTTCAAGAAGATCGGCGCCGAGATGATGGAGGACCCGGTGCACAAGGACGGCTTCCTCGAGCCGTTCAAGAGCCAGGGCGTGTTCGATTTCGACGATGTCGGCATGATCATCCGCGGCAAGTTCATGGCCAAGCCCGGCCAGCAGTTCACCATCCGCAAGGAGATCTACAACCGGGTGAAGAAGGAATTCGAGGCCGCCGACATCCCCTTCGCCCGCCGCGAGGTGCGCGTCGCCATCCCCGGGCTGGAGGATCACGAGGAACTCAGCGACGAGGACAAGGCCAAGATCGCGGCCACGGCCGCCGCCCAGGTGCAGGCCGAGCCACCGAAGACCGCCTAGCGCCTCGCCGGCCCCCGGCCCCGGCCCCGCGTGAGGATATCTGGGCCGGGGGAACCTTCCTGTCGAAACGGCGTTTTCATGCCACCAATGACAGGAGTGATCGAAATGAAACGCATTCTGACAACCCTGGCCGCTCTCGCCATCGGCACCAGCGCCCATGCTCTGGTGCTGTCCGAGGCTGCCACCCCCGCCGACAGCGGCGAGACCCTGACCGAAGAGAACAGCGAATTCGTGGGCGACCCGGTCTTCGATTCCGAAGGGGTCGAGATCGGCACGGTGAGCCGCGTCGGCCTGGATGCCAACGGTGACCGCAAGATCATGGTCATGTTCGACGATCACGCCATCGACGGCATCGCCGGCTGGATTTTCGATCTTGACCCGCGTTGGGAGTCCGGCGGCTCGATCGAGTTGACTTGGCCCGCGGACGAGATCCGCGCCTACCTGATGCAACACGCCGGGCAGTAAGGCGCACGCTGGGACGGCCGGGGGAGCGGCCCTCTCCACGCGCGACCCTGCGGCCGTTCCGGGCGGTCCCGCACCCCCTTCCCCCCGCCCTGTCCTTGGATTAAGGACAGGGCACCGTTGCCAAGGGGGACCACACGGGATGAGCGAGCCGTCCATCACGCCGGAACTGATCGAAGCGCACGGGCTCAAGCCCGAGGAATACGATGAAATTCTGCGGATTCTGAACCGCGACCCCACCTTCACCGAACTGGGCATCTTTTCGGCGATGTGGAACGAGCATTGCTCCTACAAGTCCTCGAAGAAATGGCTGCGCACCCTGCCGACCGAGGGACCGCAGGTGATCTGCGGCCCCGGCGAGAACGCGGGCGTGGTGGACATCGGCGACGGGCAGGCCGTGGTCTTCAAGATGGAGAGCCACAACCACCCTTCCTATATCGAGCCCTACCAGGGCGCGGCCACCGGCGTGGGCGGCATCCTGCGCGACGTTTTCACCATGGGCGCGCGACCCATCGCGGCGATGAACGCGCTGAGTTTCGGCGCGCCGGACCATCCCAAGACGCGGCACCTGGTGCATGGCGTGGTCGAGGGGATCGGCGGCTATGGCAACGCCTTCGGCGTGCCGACCGTGGGCGGCGAGGTGCGCTTTCACCCGGCCTATAACGGCAACTGCCTGGTCAACGCCTTTGCCGCGGGCCTGGCCGACGCCGACAAGATCTACTACTCCGAGGCCTCGGGCGTCGGAATGCCCGTGGTCTACCTTGGCGCCAAGACCGGCCGCGACGGCGTGGGCGGCGCCACCATGGCCAGCGCCGAGTTCGACGACACCATCGAGGAAAAGCGCCCCACCGTGCAGGTGGGCGACCCCTTCACCGAGAAACGCCTGATGGAGGCCTGCCTGGAACTGATGGCCACCGGCGCGGTGATCTCGATCCAGGACATGGGCGCGGCCGGTCTGACCTGCTCGGCGGTCGAGATGGGCGACAAGGGCGGGCTGGGCATCAAGCTGAACCTCGACGCGGTGCCCCAGCGCGAGGCGGGCATGACCGCCTACGAGATGATGCTGTCGGAAAGCCAGGAGCGCATGCTCATGGTGCTGCGCCCCGAGAAGGAGGCCGAGGCCAAGGCGGTCTTCGACAAGTGGGATCTCGACTTTGCCATCGTCGGCGAGACCATCGCCGAGGATCGCTTCCTGATCGAGCACCAGGGCTGCACCATGGCCGACCTGCCGCTGTCGCGCCTGTCCTCCTCGGCGCCCGAATACGACCGCGCCTGGGACGCGCCCCGGCCGCCCGCGCCGCTCGAGGACGTGCCGCAGATCGACCCGATCGACGGGCTGAAGGGGCTGATCTGCTCGCCCAACTACGCGGGCAAGCAATGGGTCTATGAGCAGTACGACACCATGGTGATGGCCGACACGGTCCGCGTCCCCGGCCTGGGCGCCGGCATCGTGCGGGTGCACGGGACCGAGAAGGCCCTGGCCTTCACCGCCGACGTGACCCCGCGCTATGTGCGCGCCAACCCCGAAGAGGGCGGCAAGCAGGCGGTGGCCGAGGCGTTCCGCAACCTCTGCGCCGTGGGGGCGAAACCGCTCGCCACCACCGACAACCTGAATTTCGGCAACCCCGAGAAGCCCGAGATCATGGGCCAGTTCGTGGGCGCCATCAAGGGCATCGGCGCGGCCTGCTCGGCGCTCGACATGCCGATCGTGTCGGGCAATGTCTCGCTCTACAACGAGACCGACGGCCAGGCGATCCTGCCCACGCCGACCATCGGCGCGGTAGGGCTGCTCGATCACCTCGACGACCTGATCGGCGCAGAGGTGCGCGAGGGGCACGTGGCGCTCGTTGTGGGTGACAGCACCGGCCACCTGGGCCAGTCGGCGCTGCTCTACGAGGTGTTCAACCGCGAGGACGGCGACGCCCCGCATGTGGACCTCGAGGCCGAGCGCCGCAACGGCGAGTTCATCCGCGCCAACCGCGAGCACATCAAGGCCTGCACCGACCTGTCGGATGGCGGCATGGCCCTGGCGGCGTTCGAGCTGGCCGAGGCGGCGGGCGTGGGCCTGCATCTCGACAGCGACGACACGCCAACGCTTTTCGGCGAGGACCAGGGGCGCTATCTCGTGGCCTGCAATTTCGACCAGGCCGAGGCGCTTATGATCGCCGCGGGCCAGGCCGGGGTGCCCATCGCCTCGGTCGGGCGGTTCACCGGCGACACGGTGCGCATGGGCCGGTCGCAGGCACCGCTGGCCGAGCTGGCCGCGTTCTACCGCGGACGGTTCGCCGAGCTTCTGGGGTGAGCGCGGGCCGCGCGCAAATATACCTTTGAAATACGCCATAGGCCACGGCGCCTCCCTTGCGCCGTGGCCTATGGCGTTCTACATCAGGGACCGAGACAACAGGAGCTTTCCCGCATGGCCATGCAAGCCCAGGAAATCGAAGACCTGATCCGCGCCAGCTTTCCGCAGGCGAAGATCACCATCACCGACCTGGCGGGCGACGGGAATCACTACGCCGCCGAGGTGATCGACGAGAGCTTTCGCGGCAAGAACCGGGTGCAGCAGCAGCGCGCCGTCTATGCCGCGCTCAAGGGCAAGATGGATGGCAGCCAAGGCGAGTTGCACGCGCTGGCCCTGACAACGAAGGCGCCCGACTAACACCCGATTGATGGAGACCCCATGAAGGCGACCATGATCGCCATGCTCATTCTGGTGCCGGCGGTCGCCGTCTTCGCCTATGCCGACTGGACCGAGTACCGCCGCTGGAAACACGAGGGGCCGAATTCCTACGGGCTGACCTACTGCCCCGACACCAACACCACCCATGTCGGACCGATCCCCGAGGGCGAGGAAAGCTTCGACCCGGAGGAGTTCGATCCCTCCGACGACCCATCCGAAACCGACACACCCGACCACGCAGAACAGGACGGAGACAAGATGACCGACGCAAAGACCCAGATCCAGGACACGATCAGCGCCAATGACGTGGTGCTTTACATGAAGGGCACCAAGGAAATGCCGCAATGCGGGTTTTCCAGCCGCGTGGCCGGGATGCTGAACTACATGGGCGTGCAGTTCCAGGACGTGAACGTGCTGGCCGACGAGGAGATCCGCCAAGGCATCAAGGATTTCTCCGACTGGCCCACCATCCCGCAGCTTTACGTCAAGGGCGAGTTCGTCGGCGGTTGCGACATCATCACCGAGATGACGCTCTCGGGCGAACTGGACCAGCTCTTCGAACAGAACGGCGTGGCCTATGACAAGGACGCCGCCGAGAAGATCCGAGAAGCCAACGCCTGATCTTTCGCCCAGAGTTTCCGCGAAACTCTGGGCCCAAATTTTCCCGAAAATTTGGAAACCCGGTCACGCGGCCACAACCCGCCGGGCCGGGCATGCGAGGTGCGACCGCCTCAGCCCTCGGCCTTCTCCTCGATCTCGGCGGCCAGCGCCTCGGCCCGTGCCGCCAGTTCGGCCAGCGTGTCGGTCACGTCGTCCGGGATCACCGGCACCTCGATGCGCTCGGGCTCGGGTTTCGGGGCCGCTTTCAGCCGCTCCAGTTCCGCCTTCGCGGCGGCCAGCTCGTCCTCGACCTCGCGCACCCGGTCCTCGACCGCGGCGGTTTTATCGGCCAGCATCAACCCCGCCATCAGCAGCATCCGCGCCTCGGGCATCCGCCCGATCTGGTTGGCCAGAACCTGCGCCTCGTCGTCGAGCATCTTGGCCGCGGCGTGCAGATAGCTTTCCTCGCCCTCTTGGCAGGACACGTCGAAATCGCGGCCGCCGATCTGGATGGTGACTTCGGGCATCATTCGTCCTCCCCCTCGGGCAGATTGGCCGCCCCGGCCAGAAGCGGCTCGAGCCGGGCGATCACCGCGCCCGCCTCGGCGGCGTCGGTGGCGCGCGCGGCACGCAGCGATTCCAGTTCCGACAACATCGCGCGGTTGATGAGCGAGGGATCGCCCACGCCCTCCTCGTTGGCCTTGCGCAACAGCTCGTTGCTGGCGCGCAGCTGGTCGTTGGACTGGCGCAGCCGCTGCACGTCCATGTCGAGCTTGGCCATCGCCTCGGCCTGGGCCTCGGTCTCGGCGCGGGCGGCCGTGGCCTGAACCTCCTGCGCGGCGGCCTCCAACTCGCTGCGCTGCGCGGCAAGCGCCGCCTCGTGCTCCGCCTTCAGCCGGTCGAGTTCCTCGGCATGGGCCGATGTCAGCGCGGCAAGCTCGGCCGCATGGGCGGATTTCAGCGCCTCCAGCGCCTCGCCATGCTCGGCATCGCGCGCGGCCTGGGCCTCTTCCTGCCGCGCCTTGATGGTCTTCAGACGTTCCTGCAACTGAGCATTGGCCAGCTTCTCTTCCTCCAGCGCCTCGGCAAGGTCGCCCTCGGGCGCCTCGGCCGCGGGGGCCGATCGCGCCGCGGCCGCCTGCACCGCCTCGAGCCCTGCCCCGATACGGTCCATCGCGGCCGTCAGCCTGGATTGAAGTTCGTCGATCTGGCTCATGCGCCTCACCACTCCGCTTGCGCCCTGCGGCGCGTTCCTGTTCTTCGCCGACCGGGCCCCGCCCGCGGACGAATCGGCCAATCACCGGCTTGATAGCAGTCTAGCCAAAGCCCCTGCAAATTTCCTCCCCTTTGCAATCAACCGCTTGCCGCGCGGCCTTCAAGTGACCCTGCGCCCGCGCGGGCGCTTGCGCTTGAACTTCGGGGCGCGGCTGATATTCACGCGCCTGACCGCAACCCTTGCTACCGAAGGATCCCGCCCGTGGACATCCAAGCCCTGCGCGCCGCCCATCCCGACCACTGGACCAAGGCCGCCGCGATCCGCGCCCTGACGCTCGACGCCGTGCACGCCGCCAATTCGGGCCACTCCGGCATGCCGATGGGCATGGCCGACGTGGCGACCGTGCTGTTCGAGAAGCACCTGAAATTCGACGCCTCCGCCCCCGACTGGCCGGACCGCGACCGCTTCATCCTGTCGGCCGGGCACGGCTCGATGCTGCTCTACTCGCTGCTGCACCTGACCGGGCACGCGGGAATGGAGCTCGACCAGCTGCGCAATTTCCGCCAGTTGGGCGCGCGCACCGCCGGCCACCCCGAGAACTTCATGCATCCCGCGATCGAGACCACCACCGGCCCGCTGGGCCAGGGGCTGGCCAATGCCGTGGGCTTCGCCATCGCCGAGGAGGCGCTGCGCGCACGCTTCGGCAAGAAGGTGGTGGATCACCGCACGTTCGTGATCGCCGGCGACGGCTGCCTGATGGAAGGCATCAGCCAGGAGGCCATCGGCCTGGCCGGGCGGCTGGAACTGGGCAAGCTCGTGGTGCTGTGGGACAACAACAACATCACCATCGACGGCACCGTGGACATCGCCTGTCGCACCGACCAGGTCGCCCGCTTCCGCGCGAGCGGCTGGAAGGTGATCGAGATCGACGGCCACGACCCCGAGGCCATCGACGGCGCGCTGCGCGAGGCCGGGAAGGGCCGCAAGCCCACCATGATCGCCTGCAAGACCCACATCGCGCTGGGCTCCTCGGCGCAGGACACGTCCAAGGGCCATGGTGCGCTGACCGACGAGACCCTGATCGCGGACGCCAAGACAGCCTATGGCTGGACCGGGGGCCCGTTCGAGGTGCCCGCCGAGGTGAAAGCCGCCTGGGAAGAGATCGGCAAGCGCGGCGCCGCCGACCGCGCCGCGTGGACCGACCGCCTGGGCGAGCTCTCCGAGCGCCGCCGGGCCGAGTTCGAGCGGGTGCAGGCCGGCGCCGCGCCCAAACGGCTCTCGGCCACGATCCGCGCGCTCAAGAAACAGGCCAGCGAAGCCGGCGCCAAGCTCGCCACCCGCGCCAGTTCCGAACAGGTGCTGGAGGTGGTCAACCCGATCATGCCCGAAACGCTGGGCGGTTCGGCGGACCTGACCGGCTCGAACAACACCAAGACCGGCGATCTCGAGGTTTTCCTGCCCGAGAACCGCAAGGGACGTTACATCCATTACGGCATCCGCGAACATGGCATGGCGGCGGCTATGAACGGCATGGCGCTGCATGGCGGCATCCGCCCCTATGGCGGCACCTTCATGGCCTTCACCGACTATGCCCGTCCGGCGATGCGGCTGGCGGCGCTGATGCGCGTGCCAACCGTCTTCGTGATGACGCATGACTCCATCGGCCTGGGCGAGGACGGCCCCACCCACCAGCCGGTCGAGCACCTGGCGATCAGCCGCGCCACGCCCAACACCCGGGTGATCCGCCCCGCCGACACGGTCGAGACCGCCGAGGCCTGGGAGATCGCGCTGACCTCGCAGACCACGCCCACCGTGCTGTCGCTGACCCGCCAGGGCGTTCCGGCCGTGCGCACCGAGCACAAGACGAAGAACCTGACCGCGCAGGGCGCCTATGTGCTGGCCGATGCGACGGGCAAACGCCAGGCGATCCTGATCGCCACCGGGTCCGAGGTGCATCTGGCGCTTCAGGCGCGCGAGATGCTGGAGGCCGAGGGGATCGGAACGCGCGTGGTCTCCATGCCCTGCATGGAGCTTTTCGCCGAGCAGGACGAGAGCTATCGCCGCAAGGCGTTGCCCGCCGGCCCCGTGCGCGTGGGCATCGAGGCCGCCGTGCGCGACGGCGGCTGGGACCGCTGGCTGCTGGGCGAGCGCGGGCGCGAGGCCAAGGCCGGGTTCATCGGCATGGACAGCTTCGGCGCCTCGGCCCCGGCGAACGTGCTCTTCGAGGAATTCGGCATCACCGCGCAGGCGGCCGCCGACAAGGTCAAGGAATTGCTCGGCTAAGGCCCGGGCACGCACGAGCCGGACAAGGG
>DOIS01000192.1:0-3625 GCA_003511785.1 Paracoccaceae bacterium | reverse complement strand
GCCCTCGGGCCAGCCACTTGCATTTCGTGTTGCAGAAAAAACTTGGGTTGGCCAGATTTTGGCCAACCTTGCCCTCGATAGCCGCGATATGTGGTTTTTTCCGAGGGAGAAAGTATGGTCGCGCCCGCGAATATTTTTCCGCCAGCACTGAAGCGCAGGCTCCCGTTCCCGAGCTTGGGAATCGGCATCAACTTCTGCCGCAATCCGCAGTGCGATCTCTTCGCGCGCCCACCTGATCCGTATATAAGACACGGCCGTCCATCCATAAAAGTCAAACGAAATCAGCCGCGTGGCGAGGTAATCGGCTCCGGAGACGAAAAAACCTTCAAGTGCGGGGCGTGCGGCCAATCTTCGATCATCAAGAACAATGCCGCAGTCGTGGAGCAGTATCGCCGCCTGCGCCAGCGCTACCAAGCCGAGCCGCCACCGCCGGACTTCTGCCAGAACGCGGCCTGCGACAATTACCAGAAGCGGCTCAGCAAGAACCCTGATCTATACCGGAAAGCCGGACGCACCGGGACGGGGACGCAGCGATATATGTGCAAGGCCTGCCTGAAGACATTCACGGTCGGCTCGCGCATCCGGAAACAGCATCGCAGCAGCGCGAACGGCGATGTGCTATGGATGATTGCCAACGGGAATCCGCTTTCCAAGATAAGCGATTTCACCGGCCTTTGTCCGCGTGATGTCTATCGAAAGATTGACTTCATCTACAGTCGAGTCGTCGATCACAACGCCCGGCGCGAAGGCTCGTTCGCATCGGTCGATTGGAACAAGGTGGGGCGGCGGTTTGCGACCGATTCCCAAACGCTGCACCTCAACTGGCCGAACAAGAAGACCCGGGCGCAGATCGCCGTGCAGCACCTCTGCACGGCTCACGCCAACTCCGGCTACATCATGGCCGCCCATCTCGGCCTTGACCAAGGCGTGTGCCTCCCGGACATCGAGGCGCAGATGACGGCGGCAGGGGATTTCGGCTTGCCTCGCGCGTTCCGGAGCCAAGCGCGGGTCTGGTCGGAAACCGAGTTCAAAGCGTATCTCGACAAGATCACTCGAGGCGTTCAGATTCACCCGCTGGAGGCGCCGGATGTGGATCTCGACCTGCAACTGCCGCATCGAGGCGCCTTGCTGCGGCAGGACATCATGCAGCTCGCGCACGCGTTCCTATTGCGTCATTGCCTCGGAAAGGGAGATGAGCGGTTCGTCTTCGTGCTTGACGCGGATTCCGGCCTGGCGCTTTCCTTCATATCGGCCTTTGCTCCGTGGGTGAAACAGAAGCGCGCCGACGTGATCGTCGTGCATTTCAACAAGCACAAATCCAACGACGAGCGGCTTATGCTCGTAGGCGAAGGCTCGGTAGCGCGAGAACTCGCCACGGGCATCTCGCGGACGGCCTGGAGCAGGCTGAAGGTTCAAGAAAAGAACCAGCACATTGATGCAGCCATCGAGGGCCTCCTGAAAGGACATCTGATTGATGAGCCGTTCGCCTGGCCTTTTCACACGAAAAGCGAGCCGCACCGCCGCATCCGTATTCTGACAGATCGCCCGGATATGGAACCCGACCGGCGCGCAAGGTTGATGCGCCTCGCGACGCTTCGCAGCGTGGATGCCTACTTTCACAAGGTGCGCTCGAACATCCGCTTTGCTGCACGGCCTGCCCACACATCCAGCGGCAACGGCCGCGCCTGGGATCGGCACTATCTCTATAACCCGAAAACGATGGTGAAGATCATCGAGATTTACCGGTTCGCACACAATTGGCTCGGTTCATCGAAGACGAAGAAGACGCCGGCAATGAAGCTCGGACTCGCCCGCGGCAGGATGCGCTTGAGCGAGTTCTTCGAACAGAAAATGGAGCAGCCGCCGATCTCTCGGCGGCTGCAACACGAAATGCAAGTGGCTGGGCCCGAAGGGACGCCCCTGTCTTGCAAGTCTTGCTGGTCTTGCCGAGCGCCCGGTGCGCGGGCGGGTCGCCCCGCCGCGCCGGGGCCCGCCGAGATCAGCAGCTGTAATAGAGCGCGTACTCGACCGGGTGCGGGGTGTGCTCGTACTGCTCGACCTCTTCCATCTTCAGCGCCAGGTAGCCGTCGATCTGGTCCTTGGTGAACACGTCACCCGCCAGCAGGAAGTCGTGATCCTTGGCCAGCGCGTCCAGCGCCTCGCGCAGGCTGCCGCAGACGGTGGGGATGCCCTCGAGCTCTTCGGCCGGCAGGTCGTAGAGGTTCTTGTCCATTGCCTCGCCCGGGTCGATCTTGTTCTTGATCCCGTCGAGACCGGCCATCAGCAGGGCCGCGAAGGCCAGGTAGGGGTTGGCCGCCGGGTCGGGGAAACGGGCCTCGACACGCTTGGCCTTGGGGCTTTCGGTCCACGGGATCCGCACGCAGCCCGAGCGGTTGCGTGCCGAATAGGCCCGCAGCACCGGCGCCTCGAAGCCCGGGATCAGCCGCTTGTAGCTGTTGGTCGAGGGGTTGGTGAAGGCGTTGAGCGTCTTGGCGTGCTTGAGGATGCCGCCGATGAAATACAGCGCCTCCTGGCTCAGATCGGCATATTTGTCACCGGCAAAGAGCGGCTTGCCGTCCTTCCAGATCGACATGTTGACGTGCATGCCCGTCCCGTTGTCGCCGGCGATCGGCTTGGGCATGAAGGTCGCGGTCTTGCCGTAGGCGTGGGCCACGTTGTGGATGACATACTTGTATTTCTGCAGCTCGTCGGCCTGTTTGGTCAGGCTGTCGAAGATCAGCCCCAGCTCGTGCTGGCAGGAGGCAACCTCGTGGTGGTGCTTGTCCACCTTCATGCCCAGCCGCTTCATGGTGGACAGCATCTCCGAGCGCAGGTCCTGGCTCTCGTCGGTGGGGTTCACCGGGAAATAGCCGCCCTTGGCGCCGGGACGGTGGCCCATGTTGCCCATCTCGTACTCGGTGTCGGTGTTCCAGGAGGCGTCGGTGGCGTCCACCTCGTAGGAGACCTTGTTGATCGAGGTCGAGAAGCGCACGTCGTCGAACAGGAAGAACTCGGCCTCGGGGCCGAAGAAGGCCGAATCGCCGATGCCCGAGGATTTCAGATAGGCCTCGGCCTTCTCGGCGGTGCCGCGCGGGTCGCGCTCATAGGGCTCGCCGGTGTCGGGCTCGACCACCGAGCAATGCAGGCAGACGGTCTTTTCCGCGTAGAACGGGTCGATATAGGCGCTGTTCGTGTCGGGCATCAGCTTCATGTCCGAGGCCTCGATGCTCTTCCAGCCCGCGATCGAGGAACCGTCGAACATGAACCCCTCGTCGAGGAAATCCTCGTCCACGAGATCGGCCACGATGGTGACGTGCTGCAACTTGCCGCGCGGGTCGGTGAAGCGGATGTCGACGTATTCGGCGTCTTCATCCTTGATCAGCTTGAGAACTGCGTCCTTGCTCATTCCGTATGATCCTCTTTGTTGGAATGTCGGTGTGGGTTTGGCGGCTCAGAGCGCGTCCGAGCCGGATTCGCCGGTGCGGATGCGGATGGCCTGTTCGACGGGGCTGACGAAGATCTTGCCGTCGCCGATCTTGTCGGTCTTGGCGGCGTCCACGATGGCCTCGATGGCGGCATCGACCTGGTCGTCGTCCAGCACCACCTCGATCTTCACCTTGGGCAG
>DOIS01000114.1:8005-8179 GCA_003511785.1 Paracoccaceae bacterium | reverse complement strand
GGTTCTGGTCGGATCAATACGACGTCAAGCTCCAGATCGCCGGGCTGAACACCGGCCATGACCGCATCGTGACCCGCCCGGGCGAGGGGCGGTCGGTCTCGTTCTGGTATTACCGCGGCGCCGAGCTTCTGGCGGTGGACGCGATGAACGACCCGCGCGCCTACATGATCGGCA